>DATEFR010000310.1:0-4158 GCA_035280545.1 Burkholderiaceae bacterium
GGGCGCGTGCTGATGCAGGCGCTTGCCATCAGCCTGCTGAACCCGCATGTCTACCTCGCCACGGTGGTGCTGGTCGGTGCCGTCGGCGTGCGCCAGCCGCCGGGTACGCACGGTGCCTTTCTGATCGGCGCCGGGCTGGCCAGTGCCGCCTGGTTCATTGCGCTGGGCTACGGCGCGCGCGCCCTCGCGCCGCTGTTCGCCCGGCCAGCGGCGTGGCGCGTGCTGGACGTCTTGATCGCCGCGACGATGTGGTCGCTCGCCGCCGGCCTGGCGAGCGGTGTCTTCGGCTAAGGCCTGTTGACGCGACTCAAGCGGCGTGCTTCGGCCCGAGCACCTGCAGGCTCGCGATCACCGGGCCCAGACGCCGAACCACGCTCTGCGCCAGCGCATCGATGTCGCCGGCCTGCTGCCTGCACGCCTCCTCGAGCGCCTGCGCCTCCGGCTGAACCGCATGGATGCCGAGCGCGGCCGCCATGCTCTTGAGGTCGTGGGCCATGCGGGTTGCCGTGTCGATGTCGCCGGCAGCACGCGCCGCCCTGAAGCGCGACTCGAAGTCGGCCTGGCCATCGCGAAACACGCACAGCAGTCGACGGTACAGCGCGTTGTCGCCCATCATCCCGGCGAGCCCGGTGCGCGTGTCGATGCCGGCGAGGCCGGCAAACGGATCGGCGCTTGCGCCGGCACCCGCGCCGCCGATCGTCGCCGTCGCGGGACGCACCCAGCGCGCCAGCGTCGCGAACATCGCGTCGAACCGGATCGGCTTGGCGATGTGATCGTTCATGCCCGCGGCAAGGACCTTCTCGCGGTCGCCGACCATCGCGTTGGCAGTCATCGCGATCACCGGCAGGCCCTGCAGCTGCGGCCGCGCTCGCAGCGCGCGCGTCGCGGCGTACCCGTCCAGCACCGGCATCTGGCAATCCATCAGCACCGCATCGAAAGGCTCTCGCTCCAGCGCGTCGAGCGCCTCCTGGCCATCGTGGGCGACGCTGACGACGATGCCCGCGCGATTCAGCGCGTCCAGCGCCAGTTCGCGGTTGAAGGCGTTGTCTTCGACCAGCAGGATGCGCGCGCCGACGAGGCTGGCCTGGTGACCATGCAAGGTCTCTTCGCGGCGGACCGCGCGCGTGGCACGGTGCATCGCCAGGCCGAGCGCCGTGCTGCAGGCGTCGAACAGCGTCGACGGCGTGACCGGCTTGGTCAGCAGCCCGGCGACCGCCAGCTTCTGCTCGCCCAGGCGTTGGACCACCTCGTCGCGGCTGAAGGCCGTCAGCATCAGCACGGTCGGCGCCGGATGACGCCGCGGCTCACGCCGGCTCAGCAGCCGCGCGCACTCCACGCCGTCGACGCCGGGCATCTTCCAGTCGAGCAGCACCAGTTCGTAAGGCTCGTCGGCGGCGTCGGCGCGCGCGACCATGCGCAGCGCGTCCAGTGCGTCGGCCGCACAGCGCGGCCTCAGGCCGAGGGCGGTGCTCATGTCGGTCAGCACTTCACGGGCACAGGCGTTGTCGTCGACGATCAGCACCCGCGCGCCCGGCAGCTCCTGATGATGCGGCGCGAGCGGCTGCACGAGGGCCCCGCGCTGCAGCTCGAAACGCAGGCTGAAGTGGAAGCGGCTGCCGCGGCCCGGTGCGCTGTCGACCGCGATCTCGCCGCCCATCATGCGCACCAGGTGCCGGCTGATGGCCAGGCCCAGTCCCGTTCCGCCGTAGCGGCGGCTGGTCGACGCGTCGCCTTGCGAGAAGGGCTGGAAGAGATGCGCCTGTTCGTCGGCACCCATGCCGATGCCGGAGTCGCGCACCTCGAACAGCAGCCGCACGGAGCTGCTGTCCCGGTCGAGCAGCTCGATGGTCACGACGATCTCGCCGGACTCGGTGAACTTGGCGGCGTTGTTGCCCAGGTTGAGCAGCACCTGGCGCAGGCGCGACGGATCGCCGACCAGCGCCGTCGGCAGCTGCGGCGGCTCGACGAACAGCAGTTCGAGGCCCTTGTCCTCCGCGTTCATGCCGACCAGGTTGGCGATGTCGTCCATCACGTTGCCGAGGTCGAACGGGATGTTCTCGATGTCGAGCTTGCCGGCTTCGATCTTCGAGAAGTCGAGGATGTCGTTGATGATGCCCAGCAGCGACTCGGCCGACTGGTGCACCTTCTGCACGTAGTTGTGCTGCTGCGGATTGAGCTCGCTGTGCAGCGCCAGGTGCGACATGCCGAGGATGGCGTTCATCGGCGTGCGGATCTCGTGGCTCATGTTGGCGAGAAATTCGCCCTTCGCGCGGTTCGCGACCTCGGCCCGCTGCGTCGCTTCGGCCAGTTGCGCGGTGCGCTCGCGCACCGCCTCTTCGAGGTGATCGCGGTGGCTTCGCAAGTCGTCGAGCGCCTGCTTGCGCGCCGTGATGTCGGTGATCAGGCCTTCGAAGCCGAGCACTTCGCCGTCGCCGCGCCCGTCGGGGCCCGTGCCGGCCTGCGGCCGCGCATTCAGCTGGACCCAGATCGGACGGCCGTCGCCGCGCGTCAGCTGCAGCTCCATGCCGGCGATCTCGCCGTCGCGTGCGAGGGCGGCGAACTGCGCGGCGACCTGCTCGGGCGTGAACAGGTACTTGCGGGGCGACGAATCGTCGCGGGCATTCACCGCCGCCATCAGCTCGGCCGACGTTGCGTAGCCCATCAGGCGCGCCAGGGCCGGGTTCGCGTCATGCAAGCCACCCGACCGGTCCAGCCGGAAGATGCCCTCCAGTGCGTTTTCGAAGATGCCGCGGTAGGTGGCCTCGCTGTCCCGCAGGCGCTGGGCGGCGTCGCGCAGCCGGTCCGCCATCGCATTGACGCGGGTGGCGAGCCGACCCAGCTCGTCGTCCGACTCGATCGCGCAGCGCGCATCCAGGTCGCCGTCGGCGATCCGATCGACCGTG
This sequence comes from Burkholderiaceae bacterium, assembly GCA_035280545.1. Taxonomy (GTDB): domain Bacteria; phylum Pseudomonadota; class Gammaproteobacteria; order Burkholderiales; family Burkholderiaceae_C; genus DATCSE01. The sequence continues at coordinate 2,904 of DATEFR010000310.1, forward strand.
CCCTCCAGGCGGTGGATCGGCGCACTCACCATGCGCCGCAGCAGCACGAAGGTCGCCGCATAGAGCACCGCCACGATCGCGCCCACCAGTGCGAGCGTGGTGCGCCGCGCCGTGGCGATGGCCCGCTCGACGACCGCGCGTGTCAGCACCACGCGGACTTCGCCGATCTTCTGCGGCACGGCCGCGCCCGGCGGCGCGTACTCGATCGGCTGCACGCGCACGATCGGATCGACCAGGTCGGCCATCCCCTCTTTCGTCACCTCGGACACCGTGCCGTAGCCGACCGCGGTGATGCGGAACTGGGCGACCTCGGGATTGGGCGCCAGCGCGGCGAGCTGGCCGTCTATCGCGGCCCGGTCGACATTCCAGAGCGGGTAGGCCAGCGAGCGGCTGAACAGCTCGGCAATGCGCACGCCGCGGCCTTCGAGCTCCACGAACCGGCGTTCGCGTTCGCGTTCGATCAGCACATACGCCGAGCCGGCGGCCACCAGCGCGACCAGCGCCGCCAGCGCCAGCACCAGCTTGGCCTGCAAGCTGGTCGCCCGCGGAATCAGGCGGATCGACAGCGCCATGTCACGGGTTGCGCACGAGCGGTGCGAGGTTGAAGTCGTAGCGTCCCGGCTTGGGGTGAAGGACTTTCGAATACGTGCCGAAGTCAGGCGCCCGGTCGCGCTTGTAGACCGCATGGTCGTAGCGCGCGGCGCTGTCGCGGTTGACGACCGTCATGTAGTCGAGCTTCTGCGTCACGCCGCCGTGAGCCGCGAAGTCCAGCCCGTGATGATAGTCGTGCAGCAGCACCATCGCCCAGGCGCCGATGAGGAAGTGGCTGCCGACGGTGGCCGCCAACCCGCCTTCGGCCAGGCTGGCCAGCGCGTCCGGCCAGCCGCCGGTGCCGCCGACGAGCACCTTGACGCCGCGCGCCTTGACCGCGCGCACCGCACCGAGCGCCATCGAATCGTTGCCGGCCCAGATGATGTTGGCCTGCGGGTAGCGCAACAGCAGCACGTTGGCCTTGCTCTCGCCGTCGGCCTCGCTCCAGTCCCCGAACGCCAGCTGCAGCGTGCGGCCCCGCCCGGCCTGCGCGATGAAATCATCGATGCCCTTGGCACGCTCCAGCGACACCGGCGTGCTGCGGTCTCCGGTGATGCCGATCACCAGCGGCTCGCGCGTGCCGAGCTGGCGGTACAGCTCTTCCATCAGCCGGAACTCGCCGCGCGCCTCGTCGGTCGTCGCGGTGCCTATCCAGTTGCCGAAC
>DATEFR010000311.1:0-5980 GCA_035280545.1 Burkholderiaceae bacterium
GTCGACGGGCCAGTCCGGCAGCGCCGAACGCGCGGCCGCGTCGTGCGCCTCATCGGCCAGGCAGCACCGCGCCGCGGCCGCCAGGGCATCGGCCAGCGCGGCATCGGCATCGAAGCGCGACCGTCCGGTCAGCGGCACCTCGTAGCGCGGGAACAGCGGCGATGCGTCCAGGTCGTGCTGCAGCAGGCTGCGCGCGACGACGACGTCGCCGACCGCAACGTCCGCATGCAGGCCGCCGGCCACGCCGGTGAACAGCAGCGCCGTGGCCCCGAAGCGATCGATCAGCAGCGCCGCGGTCGTCGCCGCGGCGACCTTGCCGATGCCCGACAGCACCAGCACGACCGGCTGGTCGTGCAGGCGGCCGATGTGAAAGCTGCGGCCGCCGATCGCGACGCGTTGCACACCCTCGAGCAGCGGGAGCAGCGCGTGCAGCTCCTCGTGCATCGCGCTGACGATCGCGATCGTGCCGCTCAACTGCCGTACAACGTGCGGCGCGCCGCCGCCGCCGCGGCCTCGCCCTTGCGCTCGCGCAGCTGCTCGATCGTGCGGTCGGCCACCGCGCGCAGTTCCTCGATCGTGCCGGCCTTCTCGACCGCCAGCGTCAGCGTGAAGCCGCGCAGCCCGAGCTCTTTCGAGATGATCTGCGTCAGCGCCGCGGTGAACTGCGCGTAGTCCAGCGGTGCGCCCGACTCGGCAGGCGCCGCCGGCGCGGGCGTCACGGGCGCGGCCGGGGCGGACGTCGACGATGACGACGAGCCCGAGCGCGAACCCGGTGCCGAACGGCTCGAGGATGCCGGCGCGACCGGCGCAATCAGCCCGAGCGACTGCAGCTCGGCAAAGTCCGCCGCGCTGATGCCGGCGAGGTTCGCGAGCAGCATCTCCTCGGTCTTGACGCCATCGATCACCAGCAGCAGGTTGCGCTGCGCGCGCTCCTTGACCAGTGCACGCGCCTGCATCTCGATTCGCCCTGCATCCGTTTTGATCCAGATCACAGTGGAGTTCCCATCGCGACGTCTTGTGTGCAGCGGCCCGCGTCGGGGCGCGCTGTCATGCGGAAATGTATCAGGGTGCGTCGTCGCCAGCACGCACCTTGGGCAAGCTTGCGGGAAATTTCCCGGCGGTCAGGCCTTGTCGCGCAGCTCGCGCCGCAGGATCTTGCCGACCGGCGTCTTCGGCAGCTCGGTGCGGAACTCGACGATCTTCGGCCGCTTGTAGCCGGTCAGGTTGGCTTCGCAATAGGCCCGCACGTCGGCCTCCGAGATCGCCGGGTTCTTGCGCACGATCACGAGCTTGACCGCTTCGCCGGCCTTCGCATCGACCACGCCCACCGCGGCGCACTCGAGGATGCCGGGCATCTGCGTGACCACGTCCTCGACCTCGTTCGGGTAGACGTTGAAGCCGCTGACCAGGATCATGTCCTTCTTGCGGTCCACGATCTTGAAGTAGCCGCGCTCGTCGACCACGCCGATGTCGCCGCTGCGGAAGTAGCCGTCGGCCGTCATCACCTTCGCGGTCTCGTCGGGGCGCTGCCAGTAGCCGGCCATCACCTGCGGCCCCTTGATCGCGATCTCGCCCGGCGTTCCCAGCGGCACCTCGCGGCCCTCGTCGTCGAGCAGCGCGAGCTCGGTGTTGGGCAGCGGCAGCCCGATGTTGCCGCTGTACGCGGTGCTGTCGACCGGGTTGCAGGTGGCCGACGGGCTGGTCTCCGAGAGGCCATAGCCTTCGACGATCGGGCAGCCGGTCTTGTCCAGCCAGAGCTTGGCCGTGGCGCTTTGCACTGCCATGCCGCCGCCCACCGACAGCACCAGGCTGCTCCAGTCCACGCTCGCGAACTCGGCATGGTTGGCCATCGCGTTGAACAGCGTGTTGACCGCCGGGAAGCTGTGGAACTTCTCGCCGCGCAGGTCCTTGAAGACCGCCGGCAGGTCGCGCGGGTTCGGGATCAGGATGTTGCAGCCGCCCATGCGCATGCTCAGCATCACGTTCGTGTTGAAGCCGAAGATGTGATAGATCGGCAGCGCGCAGATCGTCACGATGGGCTCGCCAGCCGGGATCTTCTTCAGCGCCGGCTGGTACCAGGCCTCGGACTGCAGGATGTTCGCGACCAGGTTGCGATGCAGCAGCACCGCGCCCTTGCTGACGCCGGTGGTGCCGCCGGTGTACTGCAGCACCGCGATGTCGTCGGGGCCGACGGTCGCCGGCTTGAAGCTCTTGCCGCGCCCTTGCGACAGCGCATCGTTGAATCGGACCGCGCCGGGCAGCTCGTACGCCGGCACCATCTTCTTCACGTTGCGCACGACGTAGTTGACGATCAGCGACTTCGGAAAGCCCAGCAGGTCGCCCAACGCCGTGAGGATCACCTTCTTGGTCGGCACCGACGCGATCACCTGCTGCAGCGTGGTCGCGAAGTTCTCGACCATGACGATGACCTTCGCGCCCGAGTCCTTGAGCTGGTGCTCGAGCTCGCGCGGCGTGTACAGCGGGTTCACGTTGACGACCACGTAGCCAGCCCGCAGGATCGCGGCCACCGCGATCGGGTACTGCGGCACGTTGGGCATCATGATCGCAACCCGGTCGCCCTTCTCCAGCCCCTGCGCCTGCAGGTACGCGGCCAGCGCACGCGAAGCATCGTCGACCTGCGCGAAGCTGATCGCCTTGCCCATGAACTTGTAGGCGGTGCGCGTGGCGTACTTCTTGAAGCTCTCGTCGAGCAGCGCCACCAGCGACGCGTACTGCTGCACGTCGATGTTGGCCGGCACACCCGCCGGGTATTGCTTCAGCCAGGTCTTGTCCATCCGTTGTTGCTCCGTGAAACAGCGCGGATTCTGACGGAGCGTGACGAGCGGCCGCCTAGGGTGTTTCGATACATATGCACGCGGGCTCTTGGCCCGCGTGACATGCATGGAACGGCGCAGCGACTACCAGTGCCTACGGGGCCGGCGCGTGCCACCCGCCGCCCAGCGCGGAGATCAGCGAGATCGCCGCGGCCTGCCGGCTCGCCGCGAGCTGTGCCAGCGTGCGGCGCGCGCTGAGTGCCGACGCCTGCGCGGTGACCACGTCGGTGTAGCTGACCTGGCCGGCCTGGTAGCGGTTCAGCAGCTGCTGCTCGGTCAGGTCCGCGGCCTCGGACGCGGCGCGGCGCAGGCCGGCCTGCTCGCCCAGCGCGTGCAGCGACGAGAGCTGGTCCTCGACCGCCTGGAACGCGCTCAGCACGGTCTGGCGGTAGGTCGCGACCGCCTTGTCGCGTCCGGCCACGGCGCTCTCGACCTTGGCGCGGGTCGCGCCGGCATCGAACACCGTTTGCGCAACCGACAGGCCCAGCGACCACAGGCTGCTCGAGGCCTTGAACAGATCGCCGAGCTGGCTGGACGCGCCGCCGGCCGAGGCCGACAGCGACAGGCTTGGGAAATACGCCGAGCGCGCGACGCCGATCTCGGCATTGGCCGCCGCGACATCGCGCTCGGCCGCGGCGATGTCGGGCCGGCGCTGCAGCAGCTCGGATGGCACGACCAGCGGCACCGGCGGCACCGCCATGTTCCAGGCGGCCGGCGCGAGCGTGAACTCGGCCGGCGCCTTGCCGATCAGCACGGCGATCGCGTGCTCGAGCTGCGCGCGTGTGTTGACCAGGGCCGCGAGATCGGCGCGGGCGTTCGCGAGCTGGGTCTGCGCCTGCAGCACGTCGGTGCGCGGCGCGATGCCGGCGTTGTAGCGGTTCTGCGTGATCGTCAGCGCGCGGTCGTAGCCTTCGACGGTACGGCGCAGCAGCTCGAGCTCGGTGTCGGCATCGCGCAGCGAGAAGTAGTCGGTCGCGAGCTCGGCCTGGGCCGACAGGCGCGCCGCCGCGAGCTGCGCATCGCTGGCCTGCGCGCTGGCCTGTGCACTCTCGACGCTGCGGCGCAGCGAGCCCCACAGGTCGGGCTCCCAGCTCGCGCCCAGCGCGGCCTGGTAGCTGTTGCCGGTCGCACCGAGCGAGTTGCCGCCGCTGCGCTTGGCGCTGGCATCGACCGTGACCTGCGGGAACAGCGATGCGCGTTGCTGCGCGACCAGCGCCTTGGCCTGCGCATAAGCCGCCACAGCGGCGGCGACGTTCTGGTTCGAGACCTCGACCTGCTCGACCAGCTTGTTCAGTTCGGCATCACCGAAGAGCTGCCACCAGGGACCGCGGTCCAGCGCATCGGCGGGCGAGGCGGGGAACCAGCCGGCGTCGGGTTGCGGGGCTTCCTTGAAGGCGCCGGGGGAGGCTGCGCTGGGGCGTTGGTAGTCGGGGCCGACGGCGCAGGCGCTGAGCAGGGCGGCACCGAGCAGCGCGACGACCCTCACCCTAACTCTCTCCCAGAGGGAGAGGGAACCAAACTCCCTCTCCCGCTTGCGGGAGAGGGTCGGGGTGAGGGTCGTCGGCGATCGCATTGTTGGATTTCGTCAAGTCAAAGTCGCATCGCCGACCCGGCTCAGGTACCGCTCGTCCGCCTTGCGGCGGCGCAGCTTGTCGAGCAGCAGGTAGACGACCGGCGTGGTCAGCAAGGTCAGCGCCTGGCTCGCGATCAGCCCGCCGATGATCGCGATGCCCAGCGGCTGGCGCAGCTCCGAGCCTTCGCCGAAGCCGATCGCGAGCGGCAGCGCGCCCAGCCCGGCGGCCAGCGTCGTCATCAGGATAGGCCGGAAGCGCAGCAAGCAGGCCTCACGCACCGCTTCGAGCGAGCCCAGGCCGCGCGAGCGCTCAGCCTCGAGCGCGAAGTCGATGATCAGGATCGCGTTCTTCTTCACGATGCCGATCAGCAGGAACACGCCGATCAGCGCCATCAGCGAGAAGTCCATCTTGAACAGCAGCAGCGCGAGCACCGCGCCGACGCCGGCCGACGGCAGGGTCGACAGCACCGTGACCGGGTGGATCAGGCTCTCGTACAGGATGCCCAGCACGATGTAGATCACGACCAGCGCCGCGACGATCAGCAGGCTCTGCTGGCCGCTGGACTGCTGCGCCGCGAGCGCGCTGCCGGCGAACTCGCCGCGCACGGTGGTCGGCATGCCGATGTTGGCCTCGGCGGTCTTGATCGCGTTGCGTGCATCGGCCAGCGTCTGCCCGTCGGCGAGGTTGAACGAGATGGTCGTCGCGAGCTCGGTGTCCTGATGGTTCACCGAGGTCGCGGTCGACTCCTCGACGAAGCGCGCGAAAGTCGACAGCGGCACCAGCTGCGTCACGTTGTTCGCGAGCACGTTGCCGCTGGATGCGTTGCGCGAGCCGGCATTCGCCGAGACGTTGTTGACCGTCGCGGTCGCGGCGTTGGTGCTTTCGACCGCGACGGCCGTGCCGCCGCTGTTGACGATGCGCGTCGCCGGCACGTAGATGTCGGACAGCGCGTTCGGGCTGGTCGTGTAGCCCGGCGCCCACTCCATCACGACGTGGTACTGGTTCAGCTCGGTGTAGATCGTCGCGACCTGCCGCTGGCCGAACGCGTTGTACAGCGCGGCATCGACGCCGCTGGTGTTGATGCCCAGGCGCTTCGCGGTGTCGGGGTCGACCCGCACCATCGTCTCGACGCCGTTCTCCTGCTGGTCGGTGTCGACGTCGGTCAGCGCGCTCTGCATCTTCATCTCGTCGGCGAGCTTGCTGGCCCATTTGCGCAGGTCGCCGACGTTGTCGCTCTTCAGCGTGTACTGGTAGGTCGAGTTGCTCGAGCGGCCGCCGGAGCGCACGTCCTGCACCGTGTTCAGGAACACCTGCAGCCCGGTCACGCGCTGCAGTTGCAGGCGCAGCCGCGCGATCACGGCGCTGCCCTTGTCGGTGCGCTGGCCCGCTTGGGTGCCCAGCGGCTTCAGGTTGACGAACATGAAGCCGCCCCCGGCGCGCCCGCCGCCGGTGAAGCCGACCACGGTGTCGACCGCCGGGTCGTTGCGCACGATGTCGACGACCTGGCGCAGCTTCTCGCCCATCGCCTTGGTCGAGATGCTCTGGTCGGCGCGCAGGCCGCCGTTGAGCTGG
>DATEFR010000312.1:0-3618 GCA_035280545.1 Burkholderiaceae bacterium
CCGCTGTCCGGCGATCCCATCCTGCGCGGCCGCGCCCGCTGGGTGCCGGTGCGCTGGAACGACCTGCCCGGGTGGGACAACGATCGCAGCGCCGAGCTCTGGCCCGCGTTGCTGCGCGGCTGCGACAAGCCCGCACCGGGCTGGGCCAACGTCTGCGCGCAGGCGCGCAGCGCCGTCACGCCGGCGTTCAGCGACGAGGCCGCGCGTGCGTGGCTGCAGCAGCGGCTGCAGCCGTACCGCGTCGAGTCGGCCAGCGATGGCGCGGTCGACGGCCTGATCACCGGCTACTTCGAGCCGCTGGTCGAAGCGAGCCGCACGCCGCGCGGCGCGTTCCGCGTGCCGCTGTACATGCCGCCGGGCGACCTCGCGACTCGCAAGCCGTACTGGACGCGTCAGCAGATCGACACCTCGGCCGCCGCGCAGGCCAGCCTGCGCGGCCGCGTGCTCGCTTACGTGGCCGACCCGCTGGATGCGCTGATCCTGCAGATCCAGGGCTCGGGACGGCTCAACATCGTCGAGCCCGACGGCCGCCGCCAGCTCGTGCGCGTCGCGTTCGCGGCGCACAACGACCATCCGTACAAGTCGGTCGGCCGCTGGCTGATCGAACAGGGCGAGCTGCGTCCCGAGCAGGCCTCGTGGCCGGCGATCAAGGCCTGGGCGCGCGCGAACCCGAAGCGCCTGAACGAGATGCTGTGGAGCAACGCGCGCGTCGTGTTCTTCCGCGAGGAGCCGCTGCCCGATCCGCAGCTGGGCCCGAAAGGCGGCCAGGCCGTCGCGCTGACGCCGGGGCGCTCGATCGCGGTCGACACCAGCAGCATCCCGTACGGCACGCCGGTCTGGCTGGACACCACCGAGCCGCTCAGCAACACGCCGCTGCGCCGCGTCGTGATGGCGCAGGACACCGGCACCGCGATCACCGGTGCGGTACGCGCCGACTACTTCTGGGGCTGGGGCGACGAAGCCGAGGCGCAGGCCGGCCGCATGAAGCAGCCGCTGCGCCTGTGGGCCCTGTGGCCCAAAGGTTGAAACCCGACGAGGGGGTGGTCAAGGTTTAGCGACGTGCCAGGTGCCCAGCATGCCGTCGCCGGTCATGTCGCCCGGCTTCTCATCCTTGGAAAAGTAGTACAGCGGCTTGCCGCGGTAGGCCCACTGGCGCTTGCCGTCGTCGCGCGTGACGATCGAATAGTCGCTGCTGGCCGTGTCGGATCCGGCCGCGAAGAGCGGCGGCCAGCTCGAGGCGCAGGAGCCGCTGCAGGACGACTTGCCGCTGCCCGGCTCGTCCTTGTCGTAGGTGTACAGCGTCTTGCCGGTCGGGCCGGCGAGCGCGCCGCCGCCGGTGACCGACACCAGGATGGGCGGCGCCGCCAATGCCGAGCCGCCGGCCAACAGCGCCGCGGCCATGGCAACGAGACGCGCAACCGCGCGAGGTGCGGATGTCATGGTCTGCTCTCCGGATCTTTGTGTGAGCGCCATTGTCATGCGACGGCGCGCAGCTTCGCACGACTTCACGCAACAGCTCGCAACGGCGTCACGCGGCGCGCAGCACCCCGTAGGCCATGGGCCCGTCGAGATGGCTCAGCGTGACCCGGCCCTCGTGCCAGGCGCGCTCGAAGTCGGCCTCGACGCTGCGCAGCGCCTCGCGGTCGGCGGCGGTCGTGGCCGCGATGCCGATCGCGCGGTTGCGGCCCTGGTTCTTCGCGGTGTACAGCGCCATGTCGGCCAGGTTGATCGCCTGCTCCCAGGCGATCGTCGTGTTGTACGGCCGCAGCGGAAAACGCGCGTAGCCGATCGACGCGGTCACGCGCAGCGCCTGCGCGCCCGTGTCGATCGGCGTCGCGCCGATCGAGCGCAGCACGCGCTCGGCCATCTGGTCGACCTGCTCGGGCGTCGCGCGCGGCGCGAGCACCAGGAACTCCTCGCCGCCCCAGCGCACGACCAGGTCGTCGGCGCGCACCGCGTCGGCCAGGCGGCGTGCAACCTCGACGATCACGCGGTCGCCCGCCGCGTGGCCATGCTGGTCGTTGACGCGCTTGAAGTGGTCGATGTCGATCAGCAGCAGCGCCCCCTCGAAGCCGTGACGCTCGGCACCGCTTTGCGCCATCACCGCCTGGAAGTGGCGGCGGTTCGCCAGGTCGGTCAGCGGATCGCGCTCGCTTTGCACCTGCAGCATCCTGTGACTGGCGCTGAGCCGGCGGTGGGTCTCGCGCACGCGCCGGTACAGCAGCGTGACCAGCACGGCGGCCAGCGTCGCGATCGCGGCGATCAGCCAGCCGATGCGCTGCATCAGCGCACGGTTGCCGAGCTCGACGCTCTTCAGCGCGTTGTCGCGCGCGAGCAGCTCGATGTCGCGCTGGCGCGCCTCGGCGTCGTTGCGCGCCTGCAGCTCCTTCAGCGCCGCGCTGCGGTTCGCGCGCATCAGCTCGGCGCTCAGCGCACGCTCGCGGTGGTACAGGTCCAGCGCGCCGCGCACGTCGCCGGCCTTGGCGAGCGCCTCGCCGAACTCGCGCAGCGTCTCGGCCTTGCGCGCGGTCTCGCCGCTGCCTTCCCACATCTCGAGCACATGGGCCATGTCCTGCCGGCCTTCGGCAATGCGGCCCAGGCCGATCTTCGCGATGCCGGCGTTGTTGACCAGCAGCCGCTCCATGCGCAGATCCTGATAGCGCCGCACGATCACGAGCGCCTGGTCGGCGGCCCGCAGCGCTTCGGCATAACGGCCGAGCTTCGAATAGGCATCGCTGAGGTTGTTCAGCAGCTGCGCCTGCAGGCGCGACGCGTTCGCGCGCACCGCGAGGGCATGGGCCCGCTCGAGCGCATGCAGCATCGCCAGAGGGTCGTTGCGCGCATCGCCGATGCGCGCCTCGAAATTCGCGACGCGGGCCTGCTGCGCGACATCGTTGGCCTGCACCGCCAGGCGCCTGGCCTGCGTCATCAGCCGCTGGGCGGCCTCGGGGTCGTCGCGCTTCTGCGCATAGAACGCGAGCGAGGCGGCGTTGTACGCCGAGCGCCACGGGTCGCTGGCGGCCTCGGCGAGCTGCAGCGCGCGCCGCGCATACCCCTCGGCGCTGACCAGGACGCCGCGGCCGATCGCGCGCCGCTCGAGGATCTCCAGCGCCCGCCAGGCCGCGCGGTGGTCGCACGACTCGGCGCGGACCGGGGCCGGCAGCGTGTCCTCGCAGCCCGGCGCAAAGACTTCGAGGGCCGACTGCGCGAGCGCAGCCGCCACGTCGAGCTGTCCGGCCGTCTGCGCGACCTGTGCGCGCACCAGATTGGCCGCGGCGATCGAGTGGCCGGACGGATCGTCGCGCGCCAGCGTAACCAGCTGGTCGGCGATGTCGCCGGCCTCGCTCGCCGCGCCGGTCTGTGCCTGCACGCTGCCGATCGCGAGCAGCACCGCGCGCCGCGTGGCCGGCGGGCCGGCACGCTCGCGCTGCTGCCACTCGCGCAGCGCCGCGAGCGACTGCGCCGGGCGCTCGTAGCCGTCGCGCACCAGCAGGTCCAGCTCGGCATCGAGCGCGGTGCTCGCGAATGCGCCCGGCGCTGCGCACGCCAGCAGCGCGCACAGCAAGAGCGCCGCAAAACGTTGGGCAACGACACGTTGGACGGCCCGCGAGCGCGTCA
>DATEFR010000313.1:0-2048 GCA_035280545.1 Burkholderiaceae bacterium
ACCCAGCTCATCGACAAGCTGGCGCGCGAGCAGATCGGACGGCGCACGCTGGCCCACGGGGCCGTCACGATGGTGCTCGAGGGCCGCACCACGGCGGCCGAAGCCATGACCATCGCCGAGTAGGCTCGTCAACCGCGGAGCTCCGACCATGCTGACTTATCTCTACGAGGGCCGCAACCGGCTGGGCGAAAAGATGCAAGGCCGCATCGAGTCCGCCAACCCGCAGGCGGTCGCGAAGTGGCTGATGGAGAGCGACATTTCGCCGACCCGGATCAGGGAGCTGCCCAGGCCCGCGGAACAGCCGGAGTGGTTCACCAACCTGACCGGCGAAAACAGGGTGCCGATCCTGGAGCTGCAACTGCTGACGCGCCAGATGGCCAACATGGTGCGTGCCGGCATGCCGCTGCTGTTGGCGATCGAGGGCATACAGCGCTCGACGGCCAACAAGGCACTGGCCAAGGCGCTGCTCGCAGTGCGCGCCGACCTGGATCGCGGCTCGGACCTGAGCACGGCCTTCGCGCGGCATCCCAAGATCTTCGACGAGTTCTACGTCAACATGATTCGCGTGGGCGAGGGCGCGGGTCGGCTGGACGAGTCGTTCAGGGCTTTGTACAAGCAGATCGAGTTCGATCGCGACTTGAGCAAGAAGGTCAAGTCGGCGGTGCGCTATCCGACGTTCGTGATGTCGGCGCTGGCGATCGGCATGGCCGTGCTGATGCTGTTCGTCATCCCGGTATTCGCGGCCACGTACAAGAGCCTGCACGCCGAGCTGCCGATGATCACGCAGGTGCTGATCGGTATCTCCGAGTTCAGCCGGCACTACTGGTGGATGGTGGCGGCCATGATAGGCGCCGCGGTGTTTTCCTTTCGGAAATGGACGGCCACCGAGCGCGGCAAGTATCTCTGGGACCGCACCAAGACGCGGCTGCCCGTCATCGGCAGCATCTTGACCAAGGCGAGCGTTGCCAGGTTCTGTCGCAACTTCGCGATGGCCAGCCGCAGCGGCGTGTCCTTGGTGCCGTCGCTGGAGCTGGCGGCGCGCGTCGTGGGCAACGCCTTCTACGCGCAGCGCATCCTGCAGATGCGCCGCGGCATCGAGCGCGGCGAGAACTTCACCCGTGTCGCGACCACCACGGGAATCTTCTCGTCGATGGAGCTGCAGATGATCAGCGTCGGCGAGGCCACCGGCGAAGTCGCGGAGATGATGGAGCAGATCGCCCTGATCCACTCCGAGGACGTGACCTACGAGGTCAGCAAGCTCGCCGAGACCATAGAGCCCATCCTGCTCGGCGTCATGGGCGTGATGGTGGGCATTCTGCTGCTCGGCGTGTTCACGCCGCTGTGGAATCTGGGCCAGGCGACGTTGCATCCCGGCGGGCATTGACGCCCGCTCGCGGCTCAGACCGGCGTGCCGCCGAGCAGCGCGCCGATCTGCTCGCGCATGCGCCGCCAGTGCGTGCCTTCCCAGAACACCCGCGAGCAGCCGTCGCACGCGACAAAACGTTCGTGACGCTCGCGCACGCCCGGCGGCAGCTGCGACTCGACCTGTGCCTTGTCGATGGCGCGCAGCGCGCCGTTGCAGCTCAGGCAGCGCGTGAACGGCCGCGCCGAGCGAGCCAGGTCGAGCCTGTCGAACAGCTCGTGCAACTGGCGTTCGCTGCTCAGCGCGCGCACGTAGCAGCCGTGCGTGATGCCGCGCCGCTTCAGCAGCTCCCGGTCGCGCGTCAGCACGATGCGCCCTTGCTCGACGGCGATGCGTTCGATCTCGTCGTCTTGGTAGTGGTTGTCGTACAGCGTGTCGAAGCCGGTCATGCGCAGCAGATGCGCGAGCCCGCCCAGATGCGCGTCGGCGATGAAGCGGGTCTCGCGCAACGCGTGCTCGCGCACGCGCAGCAGCGGCGTGACGTCGAACGCCTCGAACGTCGGGTAGACCGCCAGGCGGTCGCCGTCGTGCAGCGCGCGGTCGAAACGCACCGACTCGCCGTTGACCAGCACCAGCTCGACCTCGGTGTGCGGCACGCCGAGCGCCTCGATCATGTGCTTGGCGG
>DATEFR010000314.1:0-4471 GCA_035280545.1 Burkholderiaceae bacterium
CGTGCGCAGGTAGTAGGTCGTCTTCAACCCGCGCAGCCACGCGAGCTTGTAGGTCTCGTCGAGCTTCTTGCCCGATGCGCCGGCCATGTAGATGTTCAGCGACTGCGCCTGGTCGATCCACTTCTGGCGCCGCGCCGCGGCTTCGACCAGCCACTGCGTCTCGATCTCGAATGCGGTCGCGTAGAGCTGCTTCAGGTCCTCGGGCACGCGGTCGATGCGGCGCAGCGAGCCGTCGAAGTGCTTGAGGTCCATCACCATCACGTCGTCCCACAGGCCCAGCTTCTTCAGGTCGCGCACCAGGTACTCGTTGACGACCGTGAACTCGCCCGACAGGTTGGACTTGACCGACAGGTTGCCGAACGACGGCTCGATCGACGCGCTGACGCCGATGATGTTCGAGATCGTCGCGGTCGGCGCGATCGCGACGCAGTTCGAGTTGCGCATGCCGTGCTGAGCGATGCGCTCGCGCAGCGCGTTCCAGTCCATCGCTTCGCCGCGGTCAACCTCGACATAGCCGCCGCGCTGTTCGGCCAGCAGCTTCAGCGAGTCGATCGGCAGGATGCCGCGATCCCACAGCGAGCCGCGGTAGCTCGAATAGCGGCCGCGCTCGGCCGCCAACTCGGTCGAGGCCCAGTAGGCGTGGTAGCAGACCGCCTCCATCGAGCGGTCGGCGAACTCGACCGCCGCATCCGACGCGTACGGCACGCCGAGTTCATACAGCGCGTCCTGGAAGCCCATGATGCCGAGACCGACCGGGCGATGCCGCAGATTCGAGTCGCGCGCCTTCTTGACCGCGTAGTAGTTGATGTCGATCACGTTGTCGAGCATGCGCATCGCGGTCGCGACGGTCTTCTTCAGCTTGGCCTGGTCGATCACCCCGTCCTTGACATGCTGCACCAGGTTGATCGAGCCGAGGTTGCAGACCGCGATCTCGGTCTCGCTGGTGTTCAGCGTGATCTCGGTGCACAGGTTGCTGGAGTGCACGACGCCGACGTGCTGCTGCGGCGAGCGCACGTTGCAGGCATCCTTGAACGTGATCCACGGATGGCCGGTCTCGAACAGCATCGAGAGCATCTTGCGCCACAGGTCCTTGGCCGGGGTCTTCTTGAACAGCTTGATCTCGCCGCGCGCGGCCTTGTCTTCATAGGCCGTGTAGGCGGCTTCGAAGTCCTTGCCGAACTTGTCGTGCAGGTCCGGGCAGGTGGACGGCGAGAACAGCGTCCAGTCGCCGCCTTCCATCACGCGCTTCATGAACAGGTCCGGAATCCAGTTCGCGGTGTTCATGTCGTGGGTGCGGCGCCGGTCGTCGCCGGTGTTCTTGCGCAGCTCGAGGAACTCCTCGAGGTCCAGGTGCCAGGTTTCGAGGTACGCGCAGACCGCGCCCTTGCGCTTGCCGCCCTGATTGACCGCGACCGCGGTGTCGTTGACCACCTTCAGGAACGGCACCACGCCCTGGCTCTTGCCGTTCGTGCCCTTGATGTGGCTGCCGAGCGCGCGCACGTTGGTCCAGTCGTTGCCGAGGCCGCCGGCGAACTTGGACAGCAGCGCGTTCTCCTTCAGCGCCTCGTAGATGCCGTCGAGGTCGTCGGCCACCGTCGTCAGGTAGCAGCTCGAGAGCTGCGAGCGGCGCGTGCCGGCGTTGAACAGCGTCGGCGTCGAGCTCATGAAGTCGAAGCTGGACAGCACTTCGTAGAACTCGATCGCGCGCGCCTCGCGGTCGATCTCGTTCAGCGCGAGGCCCATCGCGACGCGCATGTAGAACGCCTGCGGCAGCTCGATGCGCTGCTCGTCGACGTGCAGGAAGTAGCGGTCGTACAGCGTCTGCAGCCCGAGGTAGTCGAACTGCAGGTCGCGGTCGGCCTTCAGCGCGCCGCCCAGCTTGGCCAGGTCGAACTGCAGCAGCTTGTCGTCCAGCAGCTCGGCTTGCACGCCCTTCTTGATGAAGCCCGGGAAGTAGTCGGCATAACGCGTGTGCATCTCGGCGTGCAGCACTTCCTCGCCGAGGATCTCCTTGCGGATCGTGTGCAGCAGCAGCCGCGCGGTCGCGCGGGTGTAGCCCGGGTCCTTCTCGATCAGCGTGCGCGCGGCCAGGATCGAGGCCTTGTGCACCTCTTCGATCGGCACGCCGTCGTACAGGTTGCGGCGCGTCTCGGCCAGGATCGGGTCAGGCTTGACCTCGCCGCCGAGGCCGGCACAGGCCGACTCGATCAGCGCCTGCAGGCGCGACAGATCCAGCGGCACGCGAGCGCCGCGATCGAGAACGGTCAGCGTCGGCTCGGCAACGGCCGGCGCCACGCCCTGTTTCGCACGCTCCTGCGAACGGCGCTCGCGGTACAACACGTAGGCACGCGCGACTTCGTGATGGCCGCCGCGCATCAGGCCGAGCTCGACCTGGTCCTGCACGTCTTCGATGTGGAACGTCCCGCCGCCCGGGCGCGAGCGCAGCAGCGCACGCACGACCGACTCGGTCAGCGCATCGACCGTTTCGCGCACGCTGGCCGACGCCGCCCCTTGCGTCCCGTGCACCGCGAGGAACGCCTTCATCAGTGCGACTGCGATCTTGTTCGGCTCGAACGACACGACCGCGCCGTTGCGGCGGATGATCTGGTAGCCCTGGTAGACCGAGGTGGACGGCGCGCTGGGCGCGATCGGGTGTTGCGGGGTCGCAGCAGGCGTGACGGGAACGGAAGTGGTTTGCATGGGATGTGGTTTCCTCTTGATTTCTGAAGGTGCCTGATTCTTCGTGTCGAACGAGCCTCGTGGCGCCAGGCCGCGAGGGGGACGAGAAAGGCAAAACGGGGGAGATCAGGGAGACACTATATCTGGGGCCCGAGCCGCCTTCAAGCACTACAGATAGCGTATAGGGGCTGCCTCGCCTGGGCACAAGAGGGTGCACTGCGCACCGATGAACGCCCCGATCGCGCAGCGACGCAGCACTGGCGCGCATCGAGTGTCGCGCACCGCGCTACGCCTTGTTCTGCACGAGGGTTTCGCGTTGCAGGCCGCGCCGAACATGGATTCCGCGCTGCGGAAGATCAATTCCGCATCACGCGCCGATCGCCAGTGCCTCGGGAAAATACTGGCGCGGCCAACGCAACGCCGCCGCAACGCGGGCCCAGTCGAAACCCGCACCCGGATCGTGCTTGCGCCCGGACGCGACATGCTCGTGCCCGGCAACGCCGCGGATCGGATAACAGCGCGCGATGCGCTGCATCAGCCGGGTCAGCGTGTCGTATTGAGCCGCCTCGAAGGTCTCGCCCTCCAGGCCCTCGAGCTCGATGCCGATCGAGTAGTCGTTGCAGTCGGGGCGCCCGCGCCATTGCGACGCGCCCGCGTGCCACGCCCGCATCGCGCACGACACGAACTGCAACAACTCGCCGCCGCGCCGCACCACGAAATGCGCGGACACCTGCAGCCCGCGGATCTGTGCGAAGTACGGATGCGCCTCCCAATCGAGCTGATTCGTGAACAACTGCTCGATCGCGTTGCCGCCGTAGACACCGGGCGGCAGGCTGATCGAATGAATCACGATCAGGTCGGGCTCGACACCCGCCGGGCGCGCGCCGAAGTTCGGCGATTCGCAGCGTCGCGCGGTGCGCAGCCAGCCGTCGCGCCAGAGCCGCGCGGTCACGCCGCGGCCGCCCGCGCGGCGTCATCCACGTCATTCACGATCGGCCCCGCCCGAATCGCCGCCGACGTTCACGCCCAGTCGTGCCATCCGGTAACGCATCTGGCGCAGCGAGAGCCCGAGGCTCGCACCGGCCGCGGTACGGTTGAAGCGATGCCGCTCGAGCGCCCGCACGAGGATGTCGCGCTCGATCGCGTCCAGATGCTGCGCGAGATCGCTGGGCAACGGCTCCTCGACCGGGGCCATCGTCGGCAGCTCGCGCGTCAGCGGCAGCAGCATCTCGTGCCGCGTGTTCTCGGTGATCAGCTCGAGCTCCTGCGCGGCGCTGTCGGTGAACACCGACTCGGGCAGGCCGAGATCGTAGACATCGATCGATTCGCCGCCCGACAGCGCCACCGCGCGATGCAGCAAGTTCTCGAGCTCGCGCACATTACCCGGGAACGGATAGCGCTCGAGATGGACCAGCGCCTCGCGCGTCAACCGCGGCGGCGGCGACACGCCGGCATCGCGGGCGATGCGCTCGAGCACGCGCTCGCTGATCGCGACCAGGTCCTCGATGCGCTCGCGCAGCGGCGGCACGCGGATCTGGATCACGTTGAGCCGGTAGTACAAGTCCTGGCGGAACTGGCCGAGGTGCACCTCGGCAGCCAGGTCCTTGTGCGTCGCGCTGAGCAGCCGCACGTTGACCGGGACCTCGCTGACCGCGCCGACCGGCCGCACCGAGCGCTCCTGGATCGCGCGCAGCAGCTTGCTCTGCATCGACAGCGGCAGGTCGCCGATCTCGTCGAGGAACAGCGTGCCGCCGTTTGCGGCCTGGAAGAAGCCTTCACGGTCTTCCATCGC
>DATEFR010000315.1:0-3132 GCA_035280545.1 Burkholderiaceae bacterium
GGCGACACGCCCAGGTGCTGCGTGACGCCGACCGCGGTGTCGGGCGCGAGCGAGAAGCTGCTGATCGTGAGGCCGTCGATCTGGTCCTTCGCGAGGCCGGAGGTCTTGACCAGCGACTCGAGTGCCTGGCCGATGAACCAGTGGGCGCTGCGGGTCGAATAGCGGACATAGGGCACCGTGACCGGGACGGCGACTGCGACGCCTTCGTAGCCAAGACGTTTGTTCATGGTCGATGGCTTTCGGTCCATCATCCTTGCCGCTTCTTCATCGCCCGCGTGTCGATGCAACACGCCTGCCCCGGCAGGGACCGCGCCAGCTCGCGCAGCTGGCCGCGCTGGATCTTCTGCGACGGCGTCAGCGGCACTTCTTCGACGAACGCGAGATACCCGGGCGCCTTGTAGTACGCGAGCCGCGCCAGCGCGTGCTCGACGATGCTCGCCGCGAGCGCGGCACGGTCGCTCGCGGGCAGCGGGTCGCGCGTGATCACGCAGGCCAGGACCTCGTCGCCGCGCAGCGCGTCGGGCGTCGCGGCGACCGCCGCGCTCTTCACCGCCGGGTGCTGGTTCAGCACGCTCTCGACCTCGACCGCCGAGATGTTCTCGCCGCTGCGCCGGATCACGTTCTTCTTGCGATCGACGAAGTACAGGGACCCCGTGTCGTCGCGCCGCACCATGTCGCCGGTGTGGAACCAGCCGGACTGCCACGCCTCCTCGGTCGCCGCCTCGTCCTTCAAATAGCCGGAGAAGAAGTGGCGGCGCGGATCGTCGCCGGCAGCGCGGACCCACAATTCGCCCGGCGTTCCGTTCGCGACCTCGTCGCCCGCGTCGTCGACGAGCCTGACCTCGACGAACGCTTCGGGCCGACCGAAGCAGCTCGTGCCGATATGCCGCGGCCCGCGATTCGCCATCACACAGGCGGCAGCGCCGGTCTCGGTCATCGCCCACGCCTCGACCAGTGCAAAGCCGAAGCGCTGCTCGAACGCCGCGTGGTTCTGCCGGTCGACGCCGGCGCCGAAGCCCCAGCGCACGTCGTGCGCGCGATCGTCGTCCGGCGACGCCGCTGCCGCGAGCAGCATCGCCGGCATCACGCCCAGGTAGTGCACGATGGTCGCGCGGCTCGCGCGCACGCTGGCCCACCAGCTCGTCGGATGGAAGCGGTCGAGCTGGATCAGGCAACCGCCGGCGGTCAGCACGACCATCGTCGAGAACGCCATCGCGTTGACATGGTTCAGCGGCAGCGGCGTGATCACGCGCTCCTCGCCGGGCCGCACCCGGCAGATGCCGTCGAGCTCGGCGTACCACTGCCCGGCGCGCAGGAAATACGCGTTGGAGAGTCGGCAGCCCTTGGGTCGGCCGGTCGTGCCCGAGGTGTAGAGCAGCGCGCATTCGGTGTGCTCGCCGGGATGCTCATGCGCGAACGGCGCGGCCTGCGGCGCGGCCGGAAAAGCCCCTGCCCCATCGTGCGCGGCAAGCTCCATGCGCACGCCCGCCGCATCGGCCGCGGCCCGCAGCTCGGCCGCGCGCAGCGGCAGCGTGACCGCCAGGCAGATCTCGCTGTGCCCGATCAGGTACTCGAGCTCGGCCGCGCGCATCTCGGCATTGATCGGCACGACGCTCGCGCCCAGCGCATTCAACGCGAACCAGTGGAACAAAAACGCCGGCCGGTTCTCGAGCAGCAGGCCGACGCGGTGCCCGTGGCCATACCCGGCCGCCGCATACGCCGCGCGCAGCCGCTCGACTTCGCCGGCCGCCTGCGCCCAGGTGATGGTCTCGTCCGGAATGCCGTAGGCCTGCGCCGTCACCGCATCGACGAACAGGAACTCGCCGTCGGGCGATCGCGCGGCCGTCGCGGCAAAACGTTCGTGGACGGTCTTCATCGTGTTGGGGCGCTCAGATGAACAGCTGCACGGCCGGCAGCGCCGCATCGCAGTTCAGCAGGTTCACGCGCTTGAGCGTCATGCGCAGCGCGCCGTCTTGCACCGTCAGGTGATGGAAGCAGGTGCCGACGTAGAACTGCAGCTCGTCGCCCTGCGACTCGGTGTAGTGGAACTCGCTGCGCACGATGTAGTGGTGGGCGCCGGCATCGAAGACCTCGACCGTGGGTGTCTGCAGCAGATGGTGCGAGCGGCTGGGCGGCTGCTGCGAGAACGCGCGCGGGCTCTTCAGCCGCTCGATGCGCAGCTCGCGCAGCAGCTTGTCCTCGTACAGGTGGGAGGTGTGGTGGAGGCCGTCGGGCTGGTCCGGTATCAGCGGCACCCAGTAGTACGCATCGTCGGTGAACAGCGCGTTCCACTCCTCGTACTGCTTCGCGTCGAGCAGCCGCGCTTCGCGCACGACGAAGTCGATCAGGTCCTGTCTCGTGACGGTCGTGGTCATCGCGCGGCCCTCACATCGTCAGCGTCATGTACCGTGCCCAGGCCCGGTACTGGTTGCGCATCGAGATCTCGCTGGTGCCGATCGCGGTGACCTCGCGCCGGCCGATCTCGGACTCGTCGAAGTTGCGGTGCAGGCTGACCCACGGGTTGCCGCTGGCGTGCAGCCCGGCCTGGATGCCGCGGTACGCCTGCAGGTCGTCGTGGCCGACGACCGAGAACGGCGAGTTGATCAGCCGGTTGTACATGCAGGTGCGCTGCAGCAGCTCGGGCGGCGCGCCCTTGAGCCGGAAGGTCCAGCTCTCGATCAGCGTCTTGTCGACCGCGATCGGCTTGACGACACGAATGGACTGGATCGCACCCTTGATCGTCAGGTTCGGGTAGTAGACCGTGTTGTGGCGCGCGAGCCCGAGGATCTGCGCGGTCCGCTCGTCGCCGTAGGCGGCTTTCATCGCTGCGTCGTACGCCGGGATCGCCGAATACTTGCTGTGGATCGAGTAGTGCACGCCGGAGAAGCTGTGGCCGTTGTCGAACACGCGCACGCCCATGTCCTCGAAGAACTTGTAGTCGGACATGAACGGCACGAACTGCTCGATCGCCATCGGCTTGACCGCATCGGCCGGCTTGTCGGCCCACATGCGCTTCGCGGTGCCGGCCGACGACTCGTGCGCCACCATCGGGTGCATCGTGTCGTTCAGGTTCTCGATGAACATCTTCCAGTTGCAGGCGTGCATGAAGCGCAGGCAGCCGCCGGCGATCTC
>DATEFR010000316.1:0-3054 GCA_035280545.1 Burkholderiaceae bacterium
CGCTGCCCGAGAACTTCGGTGCGGTGAACATGACGATCAAGGCGCGCTCGGATGACGCGTTTCGCCGGCTGATCGGCCTGATCGTCGCGTTCTACGCGAGCAGCCTGATGAACCCGCACTGGGGCGAACAGATCCGGTTTCGTCCCGACAACACGCTGAAGATTTCGATGGTGTTCCAGGGCCTGACGCGCGGCGAGGCGCAAGCCGTCTGGCAGCCGTTCCTGAGCGCGGTCGACAGTGCGCCGCAGGACTTCGAGGTCGAGTTCGCGCCGCTCAAGTTCGTCTCGACGTCGGCGCGCGAGTTCTGGTCGCCGACCTGGCTGAAGCGCACCCTCGGCTTCATCCGCCGCGACGGCCGACCGGGCGCGCCGCCCGGCAATGTCTTCTGGCCCGGCGACCAGGGTCAGGCCGGCCAGGTGCTGCACGGCTACCAGTCGGCGTGGCTGCCCGCGGCCCTGCTGCGCGACGGCCCGCGCGAGTCGCTGGTCGCAGCGCTGTTCGCCGCCTCGCGCCATTGGGGCGTGTCGCTGCACGTCAACAAGGGACTGGCCGGCGCGCCGGCCGACGCGATTGCCGCGGCCCGCGACACCGCGATCAACCCCGCTGCGCTGGATGCGTTCGCGCTGGTGATCTGCGCGTCGGAAGGCCAGCCGGCCTACCCCGGCATCGCGGGCCGCGAGCCCGACGTGGCCACGGCGCGTCGCCAAGCCGGCGCGATCGGCCGTGCCATGGACCCGTTGCACGCGCTGGTGCCTCATGCCGGCTCGTACGTGTCGGAGAGCAACTACTTCGAGCCGGACTGGCAGCGCTCGTTCTGGGGATCGAACTACCCGCGCCTGCTCGCGGTCAAGCAGCAGGTCGACCCCGACGGCCTGTTCTTCGTCCACCACGGCGTCGGCAGCGAACGCTGGAGCGACGACGGGTTCAGCCTGCGGGCCTGAGCGGCACGCCCGCGAACGCAGCCCGCACCTGCGAGGCGGCGCGCGTGCCGTGGTACAGCGCCTCCTCGAACACCGAATACGCCGACAGGTCGGCATGCGCGAAGTGCACGCGGCGCTGCGCTTGGGCGAGTGCGTGCAGCGCGGCGCTGCTGCGCAGCCCCGGCACCGGGATGCTCATCGCATGGCCGTAGCGCATCAGGTCGATGCGCTGCAGCTTGCGCGGCAGGTCGGGATGCGCCCGTGCGAGGTCTTGCACGATGGCCGCCGCCCACGCCTGCCACGGCTCGGCGAGCAGCCGCGCGCGCTGCGCCTGCAGTTGCGCCGCACTGTCGCCGCCCAGCGCCCAGTACGCGGTCAGCACCGTCGGCCCGGGGTACGGGCGCGTGCTCTGGTGCATCGCATCGACGTACCCGAGCATGGCGCCGGCCGGGCCGGTCTCGTAGATCACGTTGTCCCACGACGGCGGGGCGCCGGGGCGGTCGTCGAGTGCATCGGCCAGCTGCAGGTTCGCGACCAGCCACGGCGCATGCCGCATGGCATCGACCGCACGTGTCAGCGCATCGACCGGTGTCCGCAGCAGTCGCGCGGCGATGAACAGCGGCGTTGCGAGCACGACCTGCGGCGCGCGCCAGCGTTCGACGCGCCGCGCCCGGTCGTTCCAGACATCGACGCGGACCTCGTGCCGCTCTTCGCTGACCTGCAGCGCGATCGCGCCGGTCTGCACACGATCGCCCAGCGGCTGCGCGAGCCGGCGGGCGAGCCAGGCGTTGCCTTCGGGCCAGGTCAGCACACCGTCGCGCTCGTAGTCACCGCTGTCGCCCGGCGCATGGAAGCCGTGCCGGCTCGCGAAGTAGTGCAGTCCCGCCCAAGCCGAGACCTGCGCGGCGCCGGCGCCGTAGTCGTCACGGCAGCAGTAGTCCAGGTACCAGCGCAGCGCGGGCGCGCTCAGCTGCTGCGCATCCAGCCAGCTCGCGAACGTGACGGCATCCAGCGCATCCAGCGCCGGGCTCCATGCCGAGCGCGCTGTCGGAATCGCGAATGCGTTGCCGCCGCCGCTCAGTTGCTCGACCGCGGCGGCGAAGCGGCGGTACTGCGCCTGCGTGGCCGCACGCTGCTCGACCGGCAGCGCGTCGAGCGGCGGCAGCAGGCCTTCGTGCCAGTGGCCGGCGATGAACATCCGCTCTTGCGGGCTGTGGCACAAATGGCGCTCGTCGTAGACCGGCTGGCCGTTCTCGACACGGCGCAGCCCGAGCTCGTCCAGCAAGGCGATCACCTCGACCGCGCGCTCGCCCGGCACCGGCAGATAGTGCGCGCCCAGCGGGCAGGCCATGCCGCCCATCGCATGGCCGCGGCTGTTGCCGCCGGGCACGTCTTCGAGATCGAACAGGCGCACGTCGGTGATGCCGGCCGCCACCAGCGCGCGCGCCGCGGCGAGCCCGGCCACGCCGGCACCGACGACGAGCACGTCGGCACGCGACTGCAGCGCCGGCTCGGGCCATGCGCCGGACTTCGTGTTGTCGCGCCATCGATGACCGCGCTCGGCATTGGCCCCCACCCAGCCGCCCGTCAGCGCAGGCGGCGCATCGGGCGCGCAACCGAGCAGCGGTGCGCAGGCCGCCGCGGTCAGCAGGCCGCGCCGCCTCATTGATGCACCTTGCCCCACTCGTCTTCGAAAGTCTGCACCAGCACCTGGTTCGAGAGCCGGTTGACCTCGGCGGGCACGCGGGCCATGTCCAGCGGGAAGTTGAACAGCGTCGGCAGGTCCGCAGCGCTGAGGAAACGCAGCCCATCGGGCAATACGCCGGGCAGCCGGTACGGGCGGCGGCTCGCGAGGATGAAGCCCCATTCGCCGAAGCTCGGCACATGCGCGTGGTACGGCGTGGTCGTCAGGCCGGCCGCTTCCAGCGTGGTCGCGACGGTCCAGAAGCTCTTGCGCGCGATCAGCGGCGAGGTGGTCTGCACGACCGCGTAACCGCTCGCGTTCAGGTGCTGGTCGATCAGCCGGTAGAAGCTCGACGTGTAGAGCTTGCCGATCGAGAAGTTCGTCGGATCGGGGAAGTCGACGACGATCACGTCGAAGCTGCCGGGGTTCGCCTCCAGCCACGCGAACGCG
>DATEFR010000317.1:0-5306 GCA_035280545.1 Burkholderiaceae bacterium
CCCAGCATCAATGGCGCGGTGTCCGCGGCTTGGCGATCGGCTTTCCCCTCGGCGCCGCGGAGCCCGATGGGGCGACACGGTCGATTCGCTCGTTCACGGTGCCATCCAACACGACGGCGCGCGACTGGCTTGCCGACGTGAGTCAGGCGCTGGCAGGCCCCGCGCCGGACTCGGCACCGCTGAGCGACATCGAGAGCTGCTGGCTCCACGTCGACGATTCAACGCTGGAGGCGCAACTCGCCGCGCTGGCGCCGACCGCGCCGCTCACGATGGCGCTCGCCGCCTCATCGGCCGGGCGTGTACGCCTGGTCGCGAGCGTCCCGCCATCCTGGATGGAATCGGCGCAGGCGCAGGCGGTCACCGACAGTGTCGCCTGGATCGCGGCTTCGCTGCCCGGGCAGTTCGACAGGCCCCTGGAGCAGATCGAGGCGATCGCGCCAGACCACAAAGAGCGCCTGTTCAGCGAATGGAATCCGCCGTTGCCGCCGAAAGACCCGGCGCTGACCGTGCACGCCGCGTTCTCGCAGCAAGCACAACGGCACGGCGACGCGATTGCGCTGGTGCGCCGCGGGGAACGACTCAGCTACCGCGAACTCGATCGTCGCTCCGATCGCATGGCCGCGCGCTTGCGTGCGGCGGGCGTGATGCCCGGCGCAGTGGTCTGCATCGCGCTCGATCGCTCGATCGACGCGATCGTCGCACTGCTCGGCATCTTGAAGGCTGGCGCCGGCTACCTGCCGGTCGACGCGAGCTTCCCGCCGGAACGGTTGGCGTTCATGCTGAACGACGCGGGCGCGTGCCTGATCGTGACCGACGAACGGCACAGCGCAGCGTTCACCGCCGCGAGCTCGGCCGCGCTGCCGATGCTGCGGGTCGATGACGCGTCTGCGCCGGTCGAATCGTCGCTGGGCACGGTCGATGCCGATGGCGAGAGCCTCGCGTACGTGATGTACACGTCGGGCTCGACCGGCATCCCCAAGGGCATCGAGATCTGCCACCGGTCCATCCTGCGGCTGGTGACCGACCCCAACTTCGTGGCGCTGCCCGTCGGCGAGGTCGTGCTGCATGCTGCGCCGCTGGGCTTCGATGCGTCGACGCTGGAGATCTGGGGCCCGCTGCTGAACGGCGGTTGCTGCGTGCTGCACGACGAGGATCTGCCCACGGCGGCGGGCCTGGGCCGCACGATCCGCGAGCAACGGGTCACGACGGCGTGGCTCACGGCGGCGCTGTTCAACGCGGTGGTCGACGACAGCCCCACGCACCTGCAGGGCCTGCGCCAGCTCCTGATCGGCGGCGAAGCGCTGTCGGTGCCGCACGTGCGCCGCGCGCTGGCCGCTCTGCCGGGCATCGCGCTGATCAATGGCTACGGCCCGACCGAGTGCACGACCTTCACCGCGACCTATCGGATCCCGCACGATCTGCCGGGCGATGCGCGCTCCGTGCCGATCGGGCGGCCGATCAACGACACGAGCACGTATGTGCTCGGCCCGGCGATGCGTCCGGTGCCGATCGGCCTGATCGGCGAGCTGTATGTCGGCGGACGTGGCCTGGCGCGCGGTTATCTGAAGCGCCCCGAGCTGACCGCCGAACGCTTCGTGCCGAACCCGTTCGGCACGAGCGGCGAGCGACTGTACAAGACCGGTGACCTGGTTCGCTATCTGCCCGACGGCAACATCGAGTTCATCGGCCGGGCCGACGGCCAAGTCAAGGTTCGCGGCTTTCGCATCGAGGTCGGCGAGATCGAAGCGGCGCTTGCGGCCCACGCGGCCGTCAAGGCCGGCGCCGTCGTGGCGCAGAAGGACGCAGCCGGCAACGCCCGTCTCGTGGCGTATCTCGTGGCAAACGAAGCCGAGGTGCCGGTTGCCGAACTGCGCGCGTTCCTTGCCGAACGGCTGCCCGAGTTCATGGTGCCGACGGCGTATGTCTGGATGGCCGCGCTGCCGATCACGTTGAATGGCAAGCTCGACCGGCGCGCGCTGCCGCAGCCGTCGGCCGAGCGCCCCGATCTGAGCGTGCCGTATCAGGCGCCGCAAGGCGATCTCGAAACGCAGATCGCCGCCGCGTTCGCGGCGCTGCTGGGCATCGCCAAGGTCGGGCGCCATGACAACTTCTTCGAGCTTGGCGGCAACTCGCTCCTGGTGCTGAAGGCGCTGTCGCGCCTGGAGCGCGAAGGCGTCAAGGGGTTGAGCACCAACGCTTTCTTCCGCCAGCCGACGGCGGCGGCGCTCGCGGACGTGGCCAGCGGCGACGGCGGTGCGGCATGGGTCGACGCGAAGCGACTGTCGCGTCGTGCCAGCGAGGACACGGCGGGCAACGCGGAGCCGATCGCGGTGATCGCGATGGCCGGCCGCTTCCCCGGCGCCCGCGATGTCGAGCAGTTCTGGGACAACCTGTGCGCCGGTCGCGAAGGCATCACCTTCTTCCAGGACGGCGAGCTCGACCCGGGCATTCCGCCGGCGCTGCGCGGCGACGCCTGCTACGTGAAGGCACGCGGGGTGATCGACGACGTCGAATTGTTCGACGCCGCCTTCTTCGGCATCTCGCCGCGCGAGGCCGAGCTGATGGATCCGCAGCAGCGCATCTTCATGGAGCTGTGCTGGGAATGCCTCGAACGCGCCGGCCACGCGCCGGATGCGCAGGACCACGGCCCGGTCGGCATCTTCGCAGGCATGTACAACGCGACGTATTTCCAGCGTCACGTGATGTACCGGCCGGACCTCGTCGACAAGCTCGGCGAGTTCCAGGTGATGCTCGCGAACGAGAAGGACTACATCGCGACGCGCGTCGCCAACCGCCTGAACCTGACCGGCCCGGCGGTCAGCGTGCACACCGCGTGCTCGACCTCGCTGGTCGCGATCGCGCAGGCGTTCGCGAGCCTGCGCGCCGGGCAGTGCGACATGGCGCTGGCCGGCGGCTCGTCGATCACCTGCCCGCCGAAGAGCGGCTACCTGTTCCAGGACGGCGCGATGCTGTCGCCCGACGCACACACGCGCACGTTCGACGCGAGCGCGCAAGGCACGGTGTTCAGCGACGGCGCGACGGTCGTGCTGTTGAAGCGCCTGAGCGACGCGCTCGCCGACGGCGACACCGTGCACGCCGTGATCCGCGGCGTCGCGGTCAACAACGACGGGCGCGACAAGGCGAGCTTCACCGCGCCCAGCGTCGACGGCCAGGCGGCGGTGGTCAGTGCCGCGCAGCGCTCGGCCGGCGTGGACCCGCGCAGCATCTCGTACGTCGAGACGCACGGCACCGCGACGCCGCTCGGCGACCCGATCGAAGTCGAGGCGTTGACCCGCGCGTTCCGCGCGCACACCGACGACGTCGGCTTCTGTCGCATCGGCTCGCTGAAGAGCAATGTCGGGCACATGGTGATCGCAGCCGGTGCGGCCGGCGTGATCAAGACAGCGCTTGCGCTGGCGCGCGAGACGCTGCCGCCGTCGATTCATTTCGAGCGCCCGAACCCGAAGATCAATTTCGCTCACAGCCCGTTCATCGTCAACGATCGCCTGATGCAGTGGCCGCGCAGCCCCGATCAGCCGCGCCGCGCCGGGGTCAGCAGCTTCGGCGTCGGCGGCACCAATGCGCACGTGGTGATGGAGGAAGCGCCGCTGCGCGGGCCGTCTTCGGCGGCGCGCGGCCCGCAGTTGCTGTTGCTGTCGGCGAAGTCGCCGGCCGCGCTCGCGGCGATGGCGCGGCAGCTTGCCGATCATCTCGAGGCCGATCCGGCGGTCAACCTGGCCGACGTTGCGCACACCTTGCAGGTCGGCCGCAGCCGCTTTGCGCAGCGCTTGTGCGTCGCGGCCGAGTCGCTGCCGCGTGCGATCGCCGCACTGCGCGCCGAAGACGATCCGCAGCGTGCACAGCGCACGCTGCCCGCGGCGCTGCCGCCGCTGGTCTGGATGTTCCCCGGCCAGGGGGCCCAGTACGCCGGCATGGGCCGCGGCCTGTACGAGCACGATGCCGCGTTCCGCGCCGCGTTCGACGAATGTCTGGTCGCGCTGCGCGACGTGCTGCCGTTCGACCTGAAGCAGCGCATGTTCGATGGCGGCGCCGATGCGCTGGTCGCGACCGGCACGACCCAGCCGGCGACCTTCTGCCTCGAGTACGCGCTCGCGCAATCGTGGCTTGCGCGCGGCGCACGGCCCGCTGCGCTGATCGGTCACAGCGTCGGTGAGTTCGTCGCCGCGGTGCTGGCCGGCGTGTTCACGCTCGCCGATGCGGTGCGCCTGGTCGCCAAGCGCGGTGCGCTGATGCAGGCGCTGCCGGGCGGCAGCATGCTGTCGGTGCGGCTCGCGGCTGACAAGCTGCTGCCGTTGCTGCCCGCATCGCTGTCGTTGGCCGCGGAGAACGGCCCGACCGCCTGCGTCGTGGCCGGCCCGACCGCCGAGATCGAGGCCTGGCGCGCGAAGCTCGAGGCCGACGGCATCGTCGCGCGCCTGCTGCAAACCTCGCATGCGTTCCACTCGGCCATGATGGATGCGGCGGTGCCGCCGTTCGAAGCCGAGGTGCGTCGCGTGGCGCTCGCGGCGCCGCAGATCCCCATCGTCTCGACCTTGACCGGCACCTGGTTGACCGCTGCCGACGCAACCGATCCGCACTACTGGGCGCGCCACCTGCGCGAGCCGGTGCGCTTCTCGCCGGCACTGCGCGCCGCGCTCGCGAAGCACGAGGCCGGTGCGTTCGTCGAGATCGGCCCGCGCGGCACCCTCGCGACCCTGGCGCGCCAGCATGCGACCGGCGCCGGCAAGAGCGCGCCCGTCGCGATCGCGAGCCTGCAGGAAACGCCCGAGTCCGAAGCGACCAGCCTGACGCTGGCGCATGGACGCCTGTGGACGATGGGCATCGAGCTGCCGGTCTCGGTTGCCTCGCCGGCCCACGATCGACAGCGTGTGCGGCTTCCGACCTATCCGTTCGAGCGCAAGCGCTACTGGATCGAAGCGGGCCGCGGGCCGCTCGTCGCGGCGACGTCGGTCAATGCTGCCGGCGCGGCGCCCGCGGCGCCGACGCTGCCGCCTTCCGCGACGCCTTCGACGCCCTCTACGCCCTCTACGCCCTCTACGCCCACGTCTGCGCTCGCACCCGCGGTGCTTGTCGCGCCGCCTCCCGTTCACACGCCTTCCACCACTGCCATGCCGACACCAGCCTCATCACGCCGCCCGCAACTCGTTTCGCAACTCCGCGAGTTGTTCGAAGACGTTGCCGGGATGGACCTGGCCGCCAGCGACGCGGCGGTCAGCTTCGTCGAGCTCGGTCTCGACTCGCTGACGCTGACCCAGGCCGCGCTGCAGGTCAAGAAGCAGTTCAGC
>DATEFR010000318.1:0-3906 GCA_035280545.1 Burkholderiaceae bacterium
GTCGTGATGCGGCCTTCGAGCTCGTCGATCGCGACCCGCTCGGTCTTGCGGTGCGCGATGTACGCGTAGGCGTCGCTGGGCTTCATCGCCGGCTGCAGGTCCGACAGGTACATCTCGGTGGTCAGCCGCGCGATGTCGCCCTTCGCGTACATCTCATGGATGCTCTGGCACAGGTCGCGCAGGCCCATGCGCTCGTAGCGCGGGTGCTGGGCGCAGAACTCCGGCAGGATGCGCCACATCGGCTGGTTCTTGTCGTAGTCGTCCTTGAACTGCTGCAGCGCCGTCAGCAGCGTGTTCCAGCGGCCCTTCGTGATGCCGATCGTGAACATGATGAAGAGCGAGTACAGCCCGGTCTTCTCGACGACGACGCCATGCTCGGCGAGGAACTTCGTGACGATGGACGCGGGGATGCCGGTCTTCGCGAACTTGCCGGTCACGTCCAGCCCCGGCGTGATGATCGTGCACTTGATCGGGTCCAGCAGGTTGAAGCCGTCGGCCAGGTTGCCGAAGCCGTGCCACTTCTCGCCGGCGCGCAGCATCCAGTCCTCGCTGGTGCCGATGCCGCTGGCGGCGAGCTTCTCCGGGCCCCAGACCTTGAACCACCAGTCCTTGCCGTAGTCCTTGTCGACCTTGCGCATCGCGCGGCGGAAGTCCAGCGACTCGGCGATGCTCTCCTCGACCAGCGCCCTGCCGCCCGGCGCTTCCATCATCGCAGCGGCCACGTCGCAGCTCGCGATGATCGCGTACTGCGGCGACGTGCTGGTGTGCATCAGGTACGCCTCGTTGAACAGGTGCCGGTCGAGCTTGCGCGTGGCCGAGTCCTGCACCAGCACCTGCGAAGCCTGGCTGATGCCGGCCAGCAGCTTGTGGGTCGACTGGGTCGCGAACACGAGCTGGTCCTTCGGGCGCTGGCGGCTGCGGCCCATCGCGTGGAAGGTGCCGTAGAAGGTGTGGAAGGCCGCATGCGGCAGCCAGGCCTCGTCGAAATGCAGCGTGTCGATGTAGCCGTCGAGCCCGTGCTTGATCGTCTCGGTGTTGTAGAGCACGCCGTCGTAGGTGCTCTGCGTCAGCGTCAGGATGCGCGGCTTGACCGTCGCCGGGTCGACGCCGGCGAGCAGCGGGTTCGCGGCGATCTTCGCGCGGATCGCCTGCGGCGAGAACTCGCTCTCGGGGATAGGCCCGATGATGCCATAGTGGTTGCGCGTGGGCCGCAGGAACACCGGCACCGCACCGGTCATGATGATCGAGTGCAGGATGGACTTGTGGCAGTTGCGGTCCACCACCACCACGTCGCCCGGCGCCACCGTGTGATGCCAGACCATCTTGTTGCTGGTGCTGGTGCCGTTGGTCACGAAGAAGCAGTGGTCGGCGTTGAAGATGCGCGCCGCGTTGCGCTCGCTGGCCGCGACCGGGCCGGTGTGGTCCAGCAACTGCCCGAGCTCCTCGACCGCGTTGCAGACGTCGGCGCGCAGCATGTTCTCGCCGAAGAACTGGTGGAACATCTGCCCGACCGGGCTCTTCAGGAACGCGACGCCGCCCGAGTGGCCGGGGCAGTGCCAGGAGTACGAGCCGTCCTGCGCGTAGTCCATCAGCGCGCTGAAGAACGGCGGCGCCAGGCCGTCGAGGTAGCTCTTCGCCTCGCGGATGATGTGGCGCGCGACGAACTCCGGCGTGTCCTCGAACATGTGGATGAAGCCGTGCAGCTCGCGCAGCACGTCGTTCGGCAGGTGCTGCGAGGTGCGCGTCTCGCCGTACAGGTAGATCGGGATCTCGGCGTTCTTGAAGCGGATCTCCTCGATGAACTTGCGCAGTTTCAGCACCGCCGGGTCGATGTCGGGCCCGCCGCTGAATTCCTCGTCGTCGATCGACAGGATGAACGCGCTGGCGCGGCTTTGCTGCTGGGCGAACTGCGAGAGGTCGCCGTAGCTGGTGGTGCCGACGACCTCGAAGCCCTCCTTCTCGATCGCCTCGGCGAGCGCGCGTATGCCCAGGCCCGAGGTGTTCTCGGAACGGTAGTCTTCGTCGATGATGACGATCGGAAAGCGGAAGCGAAGCATGGGCGGGGCCTTTTCGTACAGCGAGGGGCCGGACGGTCGAGAAGAAAGAAAGCGCGAAGTGTAGGGCTGTTCGATGACACGCGGCGGCGCCGCGGACCGCCCTACACTCGCGCCGTCCGCCCGAGGTCGGCAGGCACCGGCGCCATGCCGGCGGGAGTACGACGATGGAGACGATGAACCCTTCGACGCTGTGGTGGATCGCCGCCGGAATCGCGGTCGCGATCGAGCTCGCGACCGGCACCTTCTACCTGCTGATGATCGCCCTCGGGCTGGTCGCCGGGGCGATCGCGGCGCATCTGGGCTTGGGCGCGACGGCGCAGATCGTGGTCGCCGCGCTGGTCGGCGGCGGCGCGACGGCCGTCTGGCACTGGCGCCGCGCCCAGGCTCCGCGCTCGGCGCCTGCGGCCAGCAACCGCGACGTCAACCTCGACATCGGCGAGCGCGTGCAGGTCAAGAACTGGCAGCCCGACCGCACGACCCGCGTCAGCTACCGCGGCTCGACGTGGACCGCGCGGCTCGCGCCGGGCGCCGGCGCGGTGGCGGGCGAGTTCCGCGTCGTCGCGGTCGAGAACAACTGGCTCGTGCTCGCACCCTCCTCGTCCGATTGACCACCCGCCTCCACGACTCGACATCGAAAGCAGCCGCACATCATGGAAATCGCCCTCGTCATCGCGGTCATCGCCGCGATCTTCGTCATCCGCACGATCAAGATCGTGCCGCAGCAGCATGCGTGGGTCGTCGAGAAGCTCGGCAAGTACGACCGCACGCTGACGCCGGGGCTCAAGTTCGTCGTGCCGTTCATCGAGCGCATCGCCTACAAGCACTCGCTGAAGGAGGTGCCGCTGGACGTGCCCAGCCAGGTCTGCATCACGCGCGACAACACCCAGCTGCAGGTCGACGGGATCATCTACTTCCAGGTGACCGACCCGATGCGCGCGAGCTACGGCTCGAGCAACTACGTGGTCGCGATCACCCAGCTCGCGCAGACGCTGCTGCGCTCGGTGATCGGCAAGATGGAGCTGGACAAGACCTTCGAGGAGCGCGACGCGATCAACGCCTCGGTGGTCAGCGCGCTCGACGAAGCGGCGTCGAACTGGGGCGTGAAGGTGCTGCGCTACGAGATCAAGGACCTGACGCCGCCCAACGAGATCCTGCGCGCGATGCAGGCCCAGATCACCGCCGAACGCGAGAAGCGCGCGCTGATCGCCGCCAGCGAAGGCCGCAAGCAGGAGCAGATCAACATCGCAACAGGCGAGCGCGAGGCCTTCATCGCCCGCTCCGAAGGCCAGCGCCAGGCCGAGATCAACAAGGCCCAGGGCGAGGCGGCGGCGATCGTCGCGGTCGCCGAGGCCACCGCCGACGCGATCCGCAAGGTCGCCGAGGCGATCCGCTCGCCGGGCGGCGAGCAGGCCGTGCAGCTCAAGGTCGCCGAGAAGGCGATCGAGTCGTACGCGCAGCTCGCGCAGAAGAACAACACGATGATCGTGCCGGGCAACATGACCGAGGTGTCGGCACTGATCGCCAGCGCGATGACCGTGATGAAGGCGAAGGCGCCCGGGGCCGCTTGAGATCAGGCCTCTACCCTGGGGTAAACTGCCGGGCTCCGGAGAGATGGATGAGTGGTTTAAGTCGCACGCCTGGAAAGCGTGTGTGGGTTAATAGCCCACCGCGGGTTCGAATCCCGCTCTCTCCGCCAGGACATTAGGAAATACGGGCCTTTGCGGCCCGTTTGCGTTTCCTACCCTCGTCGCTCAAGGTTCGCACGCCACCCGCTGCTCGCGATCACCGTTGCGATCGCAGCGGTAGAACGGGCTCGCATCGGGCCCCGCCGGAGCGGCACAAGCCGCAA
>DATEFR010000319.1:0-14312 GCA_035280545.1 Burkholderiaceae bacterium
TCCTGCATTGGAAACGCATGGCGTACTCTCCTTCGCAAGCCTCAGCCGCCTGCCATCGACGGCAGCAGCACGCGGTAGATCTGGATCATGGCCGGCCCCATCAGCACGACCATCAACGATGGGAAGATGCAGAAGATCAGCGGAAACAGCAGCTTCAGCGCGATCTTCGCGGCCGCCTCCTCGGCGCGCTGCCGGCGCCGCGTGCGCAGCATCTCGGCGTGGATGCGCAGCGATGCGGCGATGCTCGTGCCGAAGCGTTCGGCCTGGCTGATCATCGTCACGAAGCCGTCCACCTCTTCGACGCCGGTGCGGATCGCGAGGTTGCGCAAAGCGCGGTCGCGATCGGCGCCGGCACGCAGCTCGAGGTTGACGATGCGCATCTCGTCGGCCAGCGCCGGGCTCTTGAACTGCAGATCGTCGGCCACGCGCATCATCGCGGCCTCGGTGCCGAGGCCGGCCTCGACGCACACCGTCATCAGGTCCAGCGCATCGGGGAAGGACTCGAAGATCTCGCGCTGCCTCACCATGACCAGGTGCGACAGGACCATGTTCGGGCCGTAGTAGCCCAGGGCCGCCAACAGCAGCATCGCGAACAGCAGCGAGTTGCCCTTCAGCGGCGAGCCCGACAGCGTCAGCGCGACGAAGCCCAGCAGCGGCAGGCCGAGCGTCAGCAAGGTCTTGATGCCGAAGAACGCCGGCGCCGCGGTCGCATTGCGGATGCCCGCGTGCACGAAGCGCAGCCGGATGCTGGACTTCTCGAAGCCCTCCTCGGGCATCGACAGCTTGCTGATGGGCCGCGTGGCGCTGGCCACCCAATCGAGCAGGCGGCTCCTGACCGGCGCCTGGCGCCCGGCGTCGGGGTTCAGGTCCATCAGGCGCTGGCGCGCCACGTCCGGCCGCAGCATCGCCGCGATGCCGAGGCAGCCGGCCACGACGACGATGAAGATCAGCGCCAGGAAAACAAGCTGGATGGCGTTCATCGGTTCGGCCTCCTCAGACCCGGATGCGGATGATGCTGCGCATCCACAGGATGCCCACCAGCATCATGAACAGTGCGACGCCGACGATGCGCAGACCCATGGGGTCCGTCCACAGCACCGACATGAACCCGGGGTTGACCAGGTTCACGACCAGCGCGACGCCGAACGGCAGCGCGGTCAGGATGTAGGCCGACAGCTTGCCCTCGGCCGACAGGGTGCGCACCTCGCCGAGCAGCTTCAGGCGGTCGCGCACGATCTTCGCGATGCTGTCGAGCAGCTCGGCGAGGTTGCCGCCCGATTCGCGCTGGATCATCACCGCGACGACGAAGTAGCTGACGTCCGGCACCGGCACCCGCTCGGCCAGATGAACCAGCGCCTCGTTGGTCGGCACGCCGTAGTTCATCTCGTCGAACAGGATGCGGAAGTCGCGGCCCAGCGGCTCGGGCATCTCTTCGGCGACCATCTTGACCGCCGATGGGAACGCATGCCCCGCGCGCATCGAGCGGCCCATCAGGTCCAGCGCTTCGGGGAACTGGCGCTCGATGCGCTCGATCCGGGCGCGGCGGCGGGTCGCCACGCGCCACCACGGCACAAGCGCCAGCACGATCCCGAGCACGACGCCGAAGATCGGCGGCTTGCCGAACAGGCCCGGCAGGAACATGCCGAACGCACCGAGTGCGAGCGACATCATGATCAGCTCGGCCGGTGAAACCGCCATCGCCGATGCGCTGACGAAGCGCGTCATGCGCTGGCCGAATCCCAGCCTCGCGAGCCAGGCGTTGAGGCGCGGCATGCGCGAGGGCTGCTGCGAGCGCTCGATGCTCGCGGCGGTTGCCGCCACGTCGCCGGACAACGCTTGCAGCCGCGCCGCGACCCGCTTGGCCTCGGGGCTGCGGCTGGACGACCAGATGTTGTAGATGCCCTCCAGCGAGAGCACCACCGCCAGGAACGCGACGACCGCGAACAGCACGAACGACAGATCCATGGTGTTTCCTCAGACGGCGTGCCGCTGCGGCGCGAACAGCGTCTGCGGCAGCTCGATGCCGCGTGTGGTCAGGCGGTCCCAGCAGCGCGGCCGCACGCCGGTCGCGCTGAAGTAGCCCTCGACCGCGCCGGTCGAGCTGACGCCGGTCTGCTTGAAGACGAAGATCTCCTGCAGCGTCACGGTCTCGCCTTCCATCCCGGTGATTTCCTGGATGCTGGTCAGCTTGCGCGTGCCGTCGCTGAGGCGGTTCGCCTGCACGATCACGCCGATCGCCGAGGCCACCTGCGCGCGTGCCGCCTTTGCCGGCAGGTCGACGCCGGCCATCGCGATCATGCTTTCGAGGCGCGCCAGCGCGTCGCGCGGGGTGTTGGCGTGCACCGTGGTCATCGAACCCTCGTGGCCGGTGTTCATCGCCTGCAGCATGTCCAGCGCTTCGGCGCCGCGGGTCTCGCCGAGGATGATGCGGTCGGGTCGCATGCGCAGCGCGTTGCGCACCAGCGCGCGCTGCGCGACTTCGCCGCGGCCTTCGATGTTGGGCGGGCGCGTCTCGAGGCGCACGACGTGCGGCTGCTGCAGCTGCAGCTCGGCGGCGTCCTCGATCGTCACGATGCGCTCCGTGTGCGAGACGTAGCTGCTCAGGATGTTCAGCAGCGTGGTCTTGCCCGAGCCGGTCCCGCCCGAGATCAGGATGTTGATGCGCGCGGCCGACAGCGCGCCGATGAACTGGGCCATCTCCTCGGACATCGACTTGAACGCGATCAGGTTAGCGACCTGCAGCGGCACCGCCGCGAAGCGCCGGATCGAGAGGATGGGCCCGTCGATCGCCAGCGGCGGGATGATCGCGTTGACGCGCGAGCCGTCCGGCAGCCGCGCATCGACCATCGGGCTGGACTCGTCGATGCGCCGCCCGACGCGCGAGACGATCTTGTCGATGATCTTCATCAGGTGGTCGTCGTCGCTGAACGTGATGTCGGTCAGCTCGAGCTGGCCGCGGCGCTCGACATACACCTGCTTGTGCGTGTTCACGAGGATGTCGGAGACCGCCGCGTCGGCCAGCAGCGGCTCGAGCGGCCCGAAGCCCAGCATCTCGTACTGGATGTCGCGCACGAGGTTGCGGCGCTCGCCGGCGTTGAGGACCAGGTTCTCCTCGATCAGCAGGCGCTCGACCATCTGGCGCAACTCTTCCTTCAACGCATCGGGCGACAGGCTCTCCATCGCCTCCAGGTCGAGGCGGCCGAGCAGCACCTGGTGGATGTGCGCCTTGGTCTCCTGATAGGCGCGCGTCGGCATGGCCGCCACGTCGAAGGTCGCCTCGGCCGCTGCAGCGGCGTATCCGTGCACCGTGGCACCCAGGCGTTCGCGCAGACTCATGTCATTCCTTTCATTGCGGCGCACCGCGGAACAGTCCCGACAGCCAGCCGCCGCGGGCCTTGCCGCCGGCAGGAGGTGCGATGTGATCGGCAAGGTCGCGCAGGCTGCGGGCGATCGTGCTGTTCGGCGCGATGCGCTCGACCGGAACGCCCTGGTTCACCGCGGCCGCCGCGGCGTCGTAGTGATTCGGCAGCGTGATGACCTGCTCGATGTCCAGCGTCTTCTTCAGGTCGTCCAGCGTGAACTGGTTGTCCTTCTGGTGGCGGTTGACGATCCAGTGGATCTTCTTCGCCGGGTAGTCGAGCGAGCGGAACACCTGGCGCAGGCGCTTGCCATCGCGGATGAACGGCAGCGTCAGCTGCAGCACCGCGTAGACGCTGTCGGCCAGGTCCAGCGCCTGCAGCGTCACCGCGCTCAGCGAACGGCCCGTGTCGATGATCACGAAGTCGAACATCTCGCGCGACAGTTCGACGATCTGGCGCACGTGGCGAGGCGTCACGTCGGCGGCCTGCGCGGGGTCTTCCGGCGCGGCCAGTACGAACAGCCCGGGCGCCACTTCGGACATCGACGAGCGCAGCAGATCGGCATCCAACCGGTCGATGTTGTGCGCGACGTCGGCCACGTTGCTGGTCGGCGTCTCGCTGCTGACGAACAGCGCGGCATCGCCGAACTGCAGGTTCATGTCGATCAGCGCGACGCGGCGCCGGCCGCCGGCCGCCAGCAGATGCGCGAGGTTCGCGGCGACGAAGGTCGCGCCGCTGCCGCCCTTGCACGACACCAGGGCCAGCACGTCGCCATGCTGCGGCACGGCGGGCGCCTCGGCACCGAACGTGCGCTTGCGCAGCAGCCGGCGCAACGCGTCCAGCACGGCCTCCGGCGCGGCCGGCGCCGGCAGCACCTCGCGCACGCCGGCGCGCATCGCCCGCATCAGCAGCTCGGGGCTGAGCTCGCTGCCGACCAGCACGTAGTCGAGCTCGGGGTGTGCGCTGGCCAGCGCCTCGAACGCGAGGAAGTCCTGCGGCGTCGTGGTTTCGGCAAGCACGATCTCGGGCCGGCTGCCGTTGACGATCACGTTCACGTCGCGCAGGGCGCGCACGCTGCACGCCACCTCGAAGGCGGGCTCGTCGCGCAACTCCTCGCTCCACGCGATGGCGTTGCGCTCAATGGGGGTGATGAGCTTGATCTTCACTGGCATACCTGGTTGGAGGCGCTGCTCATGAATTCCTTGCGCAGGGTCGTGCCGAACGGGGGCAGCGTCAGGGTGAGCGGCACGAAGGGAATGACCGTGGTGTGCGTGTAGCCGGTGAGCGAGACCTTCACGGCCTTGCAGGTGGCCGCGGTGCAGGTGTTGACCGCCGCCGGCGGGTTCAGGTAGCTGATCGTGATGTTGGTGTTCTGCAGCGTCGGCAGGCGCGAGATCATGCGGGTCTTGATGTGGCTGTCGTTCAGGTCGCAGACCACCGCCAGACGTGCGCCGTAGCGCGTGGCCTCGACCGCGGCGTTCCAGGTCCACAGCAGGCGGCCCATTTCCATCACGCCCAGCAGCAGCGTGAAGAGGATGGAGGCGATCAGCGCGAACTCGATCGCGGCGACGCCGCGCTGCGACGCAGGACGACGACGATGCGACTGCCTCACAGCTGAGCCCTCAAGGTGGTCGAGATGCTGTTGAAGGTCATGTTCGGGACCACGAACTGGACCATCGAGGTGTAGGCGTAACCCTGGATCCCGGCCGTGACCAGGTTGACCGAACCCAGTCCGGTGGGCTGGTTCGCGTGCGTGGCCGGGCACAGCGTCGCGTCGCAGATCGTCACCATCGCGGTCGTCAAGCCCGGCGCCACCGGCGTGCCGGTGCAGTCGTCGACGCCGTAGACCGCCAGGCAGCGGGCCTCGGCCGCCACCGTCGTGTCGCCCGGCCCGTGCTGCGAGAGGTGCCGGGCCGCGTCGCGCACGGTCTTGTCCAGCGTGTTGTAGCTGTAGATCGCGCGGCCCAGCTCGGTGGTGCCGAAGACCATCAGCACCAGCGGGATCAGCAGCAGGCCCATCTCCACCGCCGCGACGCCGCGCTGGCGGGTGCGAGAGCCGAAGCGAGTCGGGGTTGCCATGATCGGGGCTTTCGTCGTCACTGCACCAGGGCCGGGACCATCGGTCCCATCGAACCGCTGTCGCCGGCGATGCCGGACGTCGCGCAGGGGCTGCCGGGCTCGTTCGAGAGTCCGATGAACTCCAGCCGCGACACCACGTTGTTGCCCTGGCGCCGGTACGGATCGAGCATCAGCACGCACGCATAGGCACGCACCGGCGCATGCTGGCCCGCGGCGAACCCGGCGCAATCGACGATGGGCACGATGACCAGGCGCCGGTCCGCCCCGTTGCTGGCGTGCTGGGCCTGGGTCGCCCGCGTGTCGTTGTTGGCGTAGAAGCTCGGGGTCACGCCGACCGGGTTGGTGATCGGCATGAACGCGGCGCGGGCGGCCTTGAAGTTCGTCTGCCCGCCGACGCTGCCGGTGTAGGCGTTGCGGCCCAGCGTCCAGTTCTCGGTGCTGTAGCTGTTGCCGGTGTAGTCCGGCGGCGAATTCGCGATCGAGTAGCCGCCGCCGGGCGCATAGACGCCGAATCGTGTGTTGTAGGCCTTGTCCAGCGAGTTGACCGCACCGTTCTGGCCGACGCAGCCCGGCGTCGGGTGGCCGCTGCCGCTGGTCGAGCAGCTTCCCGTGATCGGCGTCGGCAGGCTGCACTGGCCGGTGCCGGCCAACAGGCACGCGAGCTCCTGCGCGCCGCCGCCCGAGCAGCCGGGGGTCGTGGCACCGGGGTCGAAGTCGACCCAGCGGAAGTTGCCGGTGTAGTTGGCACTGCCGCCGCCCGACTGGCTGAAGTCCATCGAGATCCAGTCGCCCGCGGCGTAGCCGTAGTTCGGCGGCGCGCCTTTGACGCACAGCGCCATCGGCACGGCGCAGTTGTTCTGTGCCGGCGCGAGCGTCGCGGTCGCGATCGACTCGACCGTCGCCGGACCGAAGCCCAGCACCTGCATGAAGTAGGGCGTGACGCCGTGGCCGTTCGCGGTGGCCCGCGTGATCGTGCAGCGCACATACTTGGCGTTCGCCGGCGCCGCGCCGGCCGCGACCCAGCTGCTGCCCGCGGTCAACGCGGTTCCGAAGCCGACCGTGATGTCGGCGGCATCGACCGCCGCGCCCTGGAAGTTGAACTTGTTCAGCTGCGCGACGGTCCGGCCCGCCGCATCGGCCCGGTTGAACGCGGCCGCGGCGATCGCCGGCGCGCCCGTCAGCTCGTAGCTCGCGGCCAGCGCGCAGGCATCGGCGGCGTTCTGCAGTTCGGTCTTCGTCAGGTACAGATGCCCGCCGTCCAGCGCCAGGCCGATGAAGCCCACGAGCACCGCGATCATCAGGCCGACGATGATGGCCACCACGCCGCGCTGGCGCGCGGGCCGGCGGTGGAAGCCTCGGCGGCGCAGGCGCAGTCCGTTCATGATCGAACGCCTCTTGCGACTCGCCTAGCGGCCGTTGCCGCCGGCCCCGACGCCGATGTTGATGATGCTGGTCGGCGGCGGGCTGCGATAGGTGTCGACGTGCCGGTTCGTCGCTTCGCGCGCGGTGCGTCCATCGGTGGGCGCAACCTTCTGCGCGTTGCGCGTGGGCGCGGCCGGGTCGAGGACCTGCTGGGCCGCCAGCATGCGATTGCTTTCGCCGAAGCGGGCATCCCATTCGGGCGATGCCGAGGCGGCGCAGCCGCCGAGCGCGAGCAGGCAAGCTGCCGCGACCAGGGAGTAGTTCGGGGTACGCATCACTTCTTCTCCTTGTCGAAACCGCCTTGGGCCGCGGGCGCCGCAGCGCCGCCGGACGGCATGTCGTCGCTGCGTCGGCCCTCGATTCGGCCTTGCAGCATCAGGTCGCTGCGCGTCGGATCGGCAAGGCCGTCGGTCGGCAGCCGGTAGTTCGGAGGCAGCGGCTTCACCAGGCGCGGCGTGACCACGAACACCAGCTCCGAGCGGTCGGCCTGGAACTCGGTGCTGCGGAACAGCGCGCCGACCACCGGCAGCTCGCCGAGGAACGGCATGGCCTTGATGTTGGTCGTGGAGTTGTTCTTGATCAGCCCGCCGATCGCGAAGCTCTGGCCGTCCATCAGCTGCACGGTGGTCTCGGCCTTGCGCGACGTGAACGACGGCAGGATCGCGGTCCCGCTCACGCCGGTGGCGACGATGCCGATGCCGTCGCGGTTCAGCTCCGAGACCTCGGGCCGCACGCGCAGGTTGATGCGGCCGCCGCCCAGCACGGTCGGCGTGAACTTGACCGACACGCCGAACTCCTTTTCCTCCAGCGTGATCGTCCGGCCATTCGTGCCGTTGTCCTGCGACACCGGGATGAAGATCTTGCCGCCCGCGAGGAAGCTGCCGGTCTGGCCGCTGATCGCCATGATCGTGGGCTCGGCCAGGATCTTCACGAGGCCGTCGTCCTTCTGCGCGTCGACCGTCAAGGCCAGCGAGTTGACCGCATTCTTCGCGGCGGACGCCAGCCCGTTGCCGCCCACCAGGAAGTCGGCGAGCAGGTTGTAGGTCCAGCTGCCGTTGGTCCGCGATCCGCTGAACTGCACGCCCAGCTTGTCGATCAGCGCCTTCGACACTTCGGCGACCTTCACCTCCAGCATCACCTGCTGCGGCGCGCCGACTTCCAGCATGTTGACGACGCGCGGGTTGGCCTTGCCGCCGTTGCTGTCCCCTCCCCCGCGCACATAGGCGTTCGCGAGATCGGTGGCACGGGTCAGCGCCTCGGTGTCGCTGACGGTGCCCGACAGCACGATCGAATCGAACGCGGACGACACCTTGATGCCCTTCTCGCCCGGCAGCAGCTGGCCGATCACCGACTGCAGCGCGGTCGTGTCCATGCCGACGACCACGTCGAACGCGGTGCAGGTGCCGGAGCGGTCGAGCATCACGACGTTGGTCGAACCGACGCTCTTGCCCAGCAGATAGACCTCGGTCGGCGCCAGCAGCAGCACGTCGACATCGGCCACGCCGGGCCGTGAGTCGATCGCCGCGGCGGCCTTGGTGCCGTCGTCCTTCTTGCTGTCGGCGCTTTCGGCCGGACGCGCGGCGCGTGCGTTCTCGGGGTTGCCGAGCAGGATGCGCGTCACCGGCGAGGTCGGGCGCAGCACGGTCGACTTGCCGACCGGGATCTGCACCATGGGCGCGATCTCGACGCGCGAGCACAGCCCTGCCGTGGAGGCCGCGGGCGCCGCCGCAGAGCGCGCCGCGGCAGGCGGGGCGGCCTTGGGCGCGGCGTGCGCGACGGTTCCCAGGGCCTGCAGGGCCAGGCCGGTCGCGAGGGCCAAGCGGACCATCGCGAAAGTAGGTGAAGGCGATGACATTGCCGATCTCCCGGTGTGTTGTCGAGTGCGTGGTCGTGCGTGCGGTCTCAGAAGCATTCCGTCACCTTGCTGAGTCCGCGGATCACTTCGACGCAATTGCGAGGCGCGGCCGGCGTCGCGGCCACCACGACCGGGCGCGGCGCACTGCGGCGAACCACCGGCGCCGATGCGGCCGGCTTGGCGGGCTCGGGCTCGTAGCGGGCCAGGCCCAGCAACTCGGCCTTGGTCGCGCCGCTGCTGCTGCGGGCCATCGCCTTCGGATCGGTCTGGTTGCGCAAGACCAGCGACAAGGTGCCGACGCTGCGCGCCAGGTCCAGGATCTCGGCATCCTTGGGCGTGACCTCGAGCGTCACCGCGTTGACGACCTTGGGCTTGGTCGAATCGCGGTCGGCCTCCTGCGCCACGGCCAGCACGAGGATCCGCTCGAGCACGATCTTCGAGATCGAGTGATCGCGATCGCCGCGCTGGCCGCGCTCGTCCTGCGTGTTGACCATCACGTCGACGTAGGTGCCGGGCAGCGCGAAGCCGGCCACGCCGACGACGTCGTTGACACGCACCGTCATGGCCCGCTTGCCCTCGGGCACCACGGCCGACAGGCCGCCCTTGGTGCCGACCGGCGCCAGGCGCATCTCGGTGAGCGGCTCGCCGCGCTGGATCGCCACCAGCACGACGCGGCCTTCGAGCTTGCTGGCGTCGTTGAACGCGCCGGCGGGCACGCTGCCCTCGGGCCAATCGGCCATGCGGATCATCTCCGGCGAGACGCGGCCACCCAGTTCGATGTCGGCATTGGCGACCGCGATGCGGCCCTTCTCGCCCCCTTGGTTCTGCATCCAGCGTGCGGCCAGCAACACGGCCGCAAGGCCGGCGATGGCGGCGATGAACAGCATCAACATGCCACGTGATCTCATGCCTGTCTCCCAGGTTCAGACGCCGACTCGTTCAGCGCCTCGTTGCCAAAATAGGTGTGCCATGCCCAATCGAGCAGCTCGGGCGCCAGTTCCGCGGGCACGCCCAGGTAACGGGCGCGGCTCGCGATCAGATGCAGCAGGTCGCGCGGGTAGCACGCCAGCAGCGGGCGGCCCCAGATCGCGTGGTAGTTGTCGAGCAGGCGCTGGAACGCCTGCGGCTCATGCGCGATGCCCTCGTCCTCGCAGGCGCGCTCGAAGACCCGCGCGTAGTCGGCCAGCGGCAGCGGCTCGATCGCGATCTTGTGGCCCAGGCGGCGCAGGAACGCGGCGTCCTCGAGCTGCGCGGGGCGCAGGTTCGACGA
Organism: Burkholderiaceae bacterium; assembly: GCA_035280545.1. GTDB lineage: Bacteria > Pseudomonadota > Gammaproteobacteria > Burkholderiales > Burkholderiaceae_C > DATCSE01. The sequence goes on from DATEFR010000319.1 coordinate 9,986, forward strand.
GAACACCAGCACCATGTCGAACGGGATCGTGAACTTGGCGCCGTTGCGCAGCATCAGGTGGTCGTGGCGGCGATCCATCGGCACGATCCAGCGGTTCATCAGCTCGCGCGGCGTGATCACCTGGCGGCCGAGGTCGTCGACGATGAACAGCCCGTTGTTGGCCTTGAAGTGCGGCGGCGCTTCGTAGTAGCCGGCGCGGCTGTCGAAGCTCAGGTCCAGCATCTCGAGCGTCAGCTCGCCGCCCGAGACCACGCACGGCCGCTCGCACAGCGTCCAGCGCATGTCGGGTCGGGCCCGGTTGTCGAGCGCTGCGCGCGGGGTCGCGTCCAGCGGCAGCGCGCGGTGGCATTGCGCATCGAAGACGCGTATCACCTCGCCGTGCACGCTGATCGCATGCGGGATCGCGACCGCACCGCTGACGATGCGGTGCAGCTGCTGCGCCAGGTAGGTCTTGCCCGAGCCGGCCGGCCCGTGCAGCAGCATCGGGCGGCCCGAGTTGACGGCGGTGCCGAGCAGGTCGAGCAGACGCTCGGGCACGATCAGCTCGGCGAACGCCTCGCGCATCTGCTCCATCGTGATCGCCTGGCCGGCGAGCGACTGCGCGGCGACCCGCTCCGCGTAGACGTCCAGCGGCACCGGCGCGGCGCCGACGTAGGAGTTGCGGGTCAGCCAGTCGAGTGCCCGCGAGCGTCCGGCTTGCGTCAGATCGAACTGCACGTCGGCTTCGTGCTGGCCGCGGCGCGTCACTTCGAGCAGCGATTCGCGGCGCATGAATGCGCAGACCGCTTCGACCACCGTGCCGGCCAGGCAGAGTTGGGCGCTCAGTTCGGTGAGCCGGCTCAGGCCGAGCTGGAACATCGTCTTGGCGACCAGCTCGACCAGGAAGGTCGCCGGCAGGCCGGTCTCTTCGATCGTCTGCGGCGCGCGCGGCAGCGCGGCGCGCACGTCGTGTGCGGTGCGGCCCGGCATCGAGGGGAACGGAACGAGGCTCATGGTGGGGCTCACGTCAGGAAACAAGGCTGCTGAGCGGCCACAGCAGCGCGGCCGCAGTGCCCAGTGCGATGGCCGCGGCGTACGGAAGCCGCGCGGCCGTGGTTTGCAGCGGTGCGAGACGCGCTGCGCGGCCGCTGCCGACCCGCAAGGCCCAGTCCGTCAGCATGAAGCGCACGTTGGCGAGCGTCTGCGCGGCGACGCCGCGGCCGAGCATGTAGACCAGCGACAGCAGGCCGCCGGCCAAGAGGGTGTAGAGCACGGCGACGCAGACCAGGGGCGCGCCGATGAAGGCGCCGACCACGGCCATCAACTTGACGTCGCCCGCTCCGGTGGCACGCAGCAGGTACAGCGGCATCAGCAGCGCGCCGCCCGCAGCGAGCCCGGCGAACGGTGCCCACCAGCTGCGCCCCGCAAGAGGTGCCGCGCCTGTTGCCATCGCCGCCGCGTGGCTGACGACCGCCAGTGCCATGCCTGCCAGCACCAGCTTGTTCGGGATGCGGCGCGATCGCAGGTCCGTCACCAGGGCAACGATCAGCAGCGCGGCAAGGAGCGTATGGATCACGACGGCGCCTACGAACGGGATGGAGGGGTTGGGTGTAGGGGCGAGCAAGCCGGAAACACTCGCGTGTCCGGCTTGCACGAGTCATCAGCCCGCCGGGATGGCGTTCTGGAGGGCGTTGGCGATGAAGTTGAAAACAGCCTCCAGCCGCGTGCCGACGAACGTGACCGACGCGATGATCACGACCGCGATCAGCGCGGCGATCAGGCCGTATTCGATGGCGGTCACGCCTTCTTCGTCACGGACAAACTGCGGAATGAAACGAGCGAGTTGCATGGTGAGCTCCTAGCGGTTGAGAAACGAAACGACGCGATGAAGCGCCTGCACAGCGATCCGAAAGGGCCGGACCCATACCCTGCTGGCCTGTTGCGGTGACGCCGGCCGGCGATTCGCGTCGTACTTCGTCAGAGCGCCGCCTGTATCGCGTTGGACACCGCCGCCGACCAGGTCGTGTAGACCGCGCTGAGCGCGGTGCCGGTCGCGGCGACCGCGACGACGATGGCCACCGCGATCAGCGCCGCGATCAAGCCGTATTCGATGGCCGTGACACCGGAGTCGTCGGCCACGCTGCGGGCGATGCGATATGCGGGCGAGTTCATGAGTTGCACTTTAGGAAAGCGTCTGCCGCGGCGCAGCGGAGGGTGTGCCCACGTCGGCCTGGGAGCTTGATCCAGGCGTGCGGGGAGCTTGCTCCCCCCGCATCCGCAGGTGCCCGAGGTCCGCGATCGAACCCAGCAGCTCGGCCGCGGGCTGGTGCTTCTCGATGAACGCCGAGGCACCGAGCGAACGTGCACGGGCGCGCGTGGCCGAATCGCCGTGGCTGGTCAGCACCAGCACGCCGGCGGTCTTCCTGAGCTCGGGGATCAGCGCCAGCCCGTCCTCGCCGGCGAGATCGACATCGAGCACGACCACGTCCGGATGCATGCGTGCGGCCTCGCTCAGCGCCTCGGCACCGTTGGAGGCCGTCGTCACGCAACGCAACGGCAGCGACGCGCACGAGATCAGCCGCGCCAGGCCTTCGCGTACCGCAAGCTGGTCATCGACCACCAGCACGCCGACGGCGTCGACAGGCGTCTCGGGTTGGGGTGTGATGGGCAATGAGGACATGGTTTCATGCTAGGCAAGCACTGCATGCAGCGCATGGGAGGAGTGGCCGCGCGGCGGGGGGAGGTTGCTCCCGGGCATGGCACGCGCTCGCGACCGCGCTTGCGGCCTTCAATAGACCAGCGGCAGCAGACGCCAGCGCACGCGCTGCTGGTAGTGCCGGTAGGTGCCGCTGGTCGCGGCCAGCATGGCCTCCTCGCGCCGGATGCGGATCGCCTGCGCGACATACAGCACGGCCAGCACGGCGGCGTTGCGCCACGAAAAGTTGGCGAGCAGGAAGCCGACATGGCCGATGAGGTAGCCCAGATAGATCGGATGCCGCACGATCCGGTACGGCCCCGCCATCACCAGGCCGCGCTCGGCGGGCAGCAGCCCGAACGAGCGACCGAGCACGAACTTGGCGCTGAACTGGACCAGCGTCCCACCGAGCTGCAGCAGGACCGCCGCCTGCTCCGGTATCCAGTGGACCGTGCCCCGGGGCTCGAACAGCACGTAGAAGAAAGCGGCATAAATCGTCGCGGCGATGGTGGTGGGCGCCATGTCGCGGATGCGGGCCGGCCGTGCCAGCAGCATCAGCATCAAGGTGTAGCCCTCGGTGAGCAGCAGCAGCAGCAAGGTCATGCGCGATGGATCGGCCCACCACGCCGACGCGAGGCTGAAAACGGCAAACGCATACGCCATCAGCCCGAAGCCGCGCAGCAGCCATTCGGTCCATCGCCCTTCGGCTGCCGACGGGGCGGCGCCGTCCTGGGCCGGCTTCGATGACAGTGCGTCGTTCATTGCTGCTCCCAGAAATGGCGCCACTCGGTGCCCATGTTGTCGTCGGTGATCAGGCGCTGGCCGGCGGTGCGTGCCAGCACGTGCGGGCACGGTTCGATCCAGTCGGCGGCGTCATGCGCGCGATCGAGTCGGATCTGGCTTCGCATCGCCATCAGGCGCGCCAGCCCTTCGGCATGCTCGGGGCGCGACAGGTCCAGCATCGGCCGCTCGTCGATGCGGTACGCGACCAGCGTGCGCCGCCAGCGCTCGAAGTCCCACGCGATCGGCGTCATCGACAGGACCACGTGATTCGTGAAACGCGCGCCATGCGGGAAGGTCGAGCAGCCGGTGCGCTGGACCCGGCTCGAGTCGGTCGTGTTGTAGAACACGATGCCGCCCGGATTCAGGTGCGCCTTCAGCACATCGAGAAAGTCGCTGGACAGCAGGTTGGTGGCATGGGCCCGGAAGTGGTAGCTCGTGTTCATCACGATCGCATCGAAGCGGCGATCGGTGTTCAAGCGCAGCCAGCGGCGGCCGTCGTCGGTCACGAGCTTGACCTTGGGATTCGTCAGCACCGAGGCGACGCTGCGATCGGCCGCGACGAGGCCGGCGTAGCCCGGATTGATCTCGACGACGGTGAGCGACGCCACGTCCGGGTTGTGGGCCAGCACCTGGGCCCACGAGCCCGACGCGAGGCCTATCATCAGCACCTCGCGCGGCGCCGGATGGAACAGGCTCAGCGCATAGGGGCGCACGATGCCGTTCACGTCCCGGGTCAGCTCGACGTTGAAGTGGCCGTCGTAGACCCCGTTGCCGAAGATCGTGCCGCTGCGGTCGACCGTGACGATGCCGCTGCGGTTCTCGACGACCTGCGCGAACGCCGTCTTCGCTTCCGGCGCGCCCTTCCACTGC
>DATEFR010000320.1:0-3735 GCA_035280545.1 Burkholderiaceae bacterium
AACGCGCAGGGTCGAAGGCGGCACACCGAGTTGTCGCTGAAAGCTGCGGCGCATGCGCTCGGCATCGCCGAATCCGCAGTCCGCCGCGACGCGCTGCACCGAGGCCGCCCCGCTTTCGAGTGCCGCGCGCGCGGCCTCGACCCGCAGCTTCTCCACGGCCTTGGCCGGCGTGAGGCCGGTCTCGGCCTGGAAGGCCCGCGCGAAGTGGCGCGGGCTCATGCAGGCGTGCTCGGCCAGATCGTCCACGCGATGCCGTTCGGCCAGATGACGGCGCACATGGTCCAGCAGCGGCTTGAAGCGGCCGCGCGAACGGTCCATCTCGATCAGCGCGGAGAACTGCGACTGTCCGCCCGGCCGCCGGTAGTAGACGACGAGCTGGCGCGCCACCTGACGCGCCACGCGCTCGCCCAGGTCATCGGCGATCAGCGCGAGCGCGAGGTCGATGCCGGCGCTGATGCCGGCGCTCGTCCAGAGCGGCCCGTCGTTGATGTAGATGCGGTCCGCCTCCAGGCGCACCTCGGGGAACTCGCGCGCGAACTGCTCGCTGCGCGACCAGTGCGTCGTGGCGCGCCTGCCATCCAGCAGCCCGCACGCGGCCAGCAGCAGGCTGCCCGAGCACACGCTCGCCACGCGTGCACCGCGCGCCGCGCAGCGCTGCACGAAGCGGCGCGTGCGTGCGTCGGCCAGCGCGGCGTCCACGCCGTCGCCGCCGGCGATCAGCAGCGTGTCGACTTCGCTTGCGCGCGGCAGCGCTGCGGCAGCCCAGGCCACGCCGCTGGAGCTGCACACCAGGCCGGGGCCTGCGGCGACGACGCGCAGCGCATAACAGCCGTCGCGGTAGCGGCTGGCCACCTCGAACGCGGCCAGCGGTCCGGCGGCATCGAGCAGCTGGAAGTCGGGGAACACGAGCACGGCGAGGCAGCGCGGCATGGCAGGAAAAGTGGGAAACGCGACATTGCTGCCGCGACGATAGGAGGCGATGCTGGCGGGCGTCAACCCTTGTCAACCCAACAGGAGATCGTTCGATGACCCCGCAACCTTTTGTCGTCGTTTTCGCGCTGTTCGATCGCGTCACGCAGCTCGACTTCACCGGGCCCTACGAGGTGTTCTGGCGCCTGCCCGGCGCGCAGTGCGTGATGGCCTCGGTCGCCGGCGCCGACATCCATGCCGACGGCGGCCTCGTGATCACGGGCGTTCGGCGCCTGTCCGACCTGCCGCGCGCCGACCTCGTGTGCGTGCCGGGCGGCTTCGGCGTGATCGAAGCGATGGAGGACGCGGCCTTCGTGCGCGAGGTGCGCCGGCTGGCCGACGGCGCGCGTTATGTCACGTCGGTGTGCAGCGGCTCCCTGGTGCTGGGCGCGGCCGGCTTGCTGCGCGGCCGGCGCGCGGCTTGCCACTGGGCATGGCGCGACCTGCTGCCCGCGTTCGGCGCGACGGTCGACGAAGGCCGCGTCGTGCGCGACGGCCCTGTCATCACCGGCGGCGGCGTCACGGCCGGCATCGACATGGCGCTCACGGTGATGGCCGACATCGCCGGCGCCCAGCACGCACAGTCGGTTCAGCTCGGCATCGAGTACGCGCCGGCACCGCCGTTCGACTGCGGGCGGCCCGAGCGTGCGGCGCCGGAGATCCTGAATGCCGTGACCGCGCGGCTCGACAGCCTTCGAGCCGACCGCCATGCAGCGGTGCAAAGGGCCGCCCGACGCTTGTGAGCATGGAGCGCGCAGTCGGCGCGGGGTGGCCGATCGCGAGCCGAGGAAAGGTGCATCATTCGCTCGAACCGAGCCAGCCCAGCGAAGCGAGCGAGCACGATGTCGAGCCCAGCGCGGCGCGATCGCATCTTCATCAGCTACCGACGCGCCGACAGCGCCGGCCACGCCGGTCGCCTGAAGGACGACCTCACCCGGCTCCTGGGCGACCGCGTGTTCATGGACGTCTCCGACATCGCGCCCGGCGCGGACTTCGAGAACGTGCTGCACGGCGAGCTCGCCTCGTGCGGCGCGGTGCTCGCGATCATCGGCACGCGCTGGCGCGATGCCTTCGACCTGCCTCGCGACGGCTCGGACTACGTGTGCCTCGAGCTTGCGCAGGCGCTGGCGCAAGCCGGCGTCCACGTGGCGCCTGTCCTGGTGCAGGGCGCGAGTCTGCCTGTCGCGGAGAAGCTGCCTGCCGACCTGCAGGGCCTGGTCAAGCGCCAGGCGGTGGTCCTACGCGACGATCGCTGGAAGGACGACGTCGCGCACCTGGCGCACGAGCTGCGGGGCGTGCTCAGGCTGCGCCGGTTTCCGGTGCGATGGATGGTCGCCGGCGCGGTCGTGCCGGTCGCGTTGGCGACGTGGTTCGCACTGAACGCAACCCCCGCGCCCGCCGCGTTCTCGCGCAGCCGCGCGCATGAAATCACGCTGGCCGCCACGGCCAAGGCGGCCGCGGCGTGCAAGCCCACGAGCGACCTGGTGGGTGACTGTCCGCTGGTCTTCCAGTTCGTGCCCGATGGGAGCACGCGAAACGTGTACTTCGCCTCCGGCTCGTGCCGGCTGGGCGCGCCACCGTTCGGCGACTGCATGGTGAAGCGGCTCTCGGCCGTGCGCATTCCGCCGTTCGACAATGTCAGCGAAGCCGAAGTCGAGCTGAATCTGGTCGTGCAGGCCGACGGGTCGGCGAAAGTCATCGTGGAACAGTGACGCATTCGCGGAACGACCGCGCCCGCGTCACCCTTCGCACCGTTGCAGCTCAGGCCGCCGCGAGGCTGGGTGCCGCCGCGCCGGCGAATCGGCCGATGCCGAACGTGGCGATCGGCGTGGTCGTTGCGCCGGTCGCGATCAGCTCGGCCATCACCTCGCCGACGCCGGGGCTGATCGCGAACCCTTCGCCGTTGAAGCCGAATGCGTAGTGCAGGCCGGGCACGGTCGGGCTCGCGCCCATCACCGGCTGCCAGTCGCTGGTGTAGCCCTCGATGCCGCTCCACACGCGGATCAGCTGCACGTTCGCGAACGCCGGGACGACGCGGCGCAATTCGCGCAGCTGGCGCAGCACGTTGTCCGGCTTCACGTAGGCGCGCACATGCTCGGCCGAGGCCGGCCCCTTCAGCCCGCCGCCGAACACGATGTTGCCGCGCTTGATCTGCCGGAAGTACAGGCCCTCGAACTCGATGGGCGACGAGACGCCGATCGAGGGCCCGATCGCATACGGCAGCGGCTCGGTCACGCCCATCTGCGGCCCGCGCGCCTCCATCGGCACCGCTTCGCCGAACAACGCGGCGATGCGGTTGGACCATGCGCCGCAGCTCACCAGCAGTTGCGCCGCGCGGTAGCGCTGCCCGTCGGCCGTCTGCGCGATGAAGCCGGCACCGCTGCGTTCGACGTGCACGACCTCGGCATGCTCGACGATCGCGGCTCCGGCACGGCGCGCGGCGCGTGCGAACGCCGGGCCGGCGAGCCGCGGGTTCGCATGGCCGTCGTGCGGCGACAGCGAACCGGCGACGACACCGTCGGCGAAGATGCCGAAGCGCTGGCGCAGCTGCGCGGCGCTCAGCAGCTCGAGATCCAGCCCCAGCGGTTTCACGTCGCGCATGTGCTGCTCGAGCGCGTCGGCCTGCTTCTCGGTGTAGCAGACGCGCAGGTGGCCATAGGGCACGAACTCGAGGTCCTCGCCCAGCAGCTCCGCGACCCGGCCCCAGACCGCACGGGCGCGGTTCGCGAGCGGCATCTGCGCGAGCGCGCGGCCCTGCCGCCGCAC
>DATEFR010000321.1:0-4654 GCA_035280545.1 Burkholderiaceae bacterium
GCGATGCTCTAATTTGCAGCATGAACACCCTGCCCTCCGTCTTCGTCTCCCACGGCTCGCCGATGATCGCGCTCGAACCGGGCGCGGCCGGTGCCTTCATGCAACGCCTCGGCCCCGCGATCGACGCCACGTTCGGGCGCCCTCGGGCGATCGTCGCGATCTCGGCCCACACCGCCGCGCGCGCCCCCGTGCTGCTGGCCGCCAGCCGCCATCAGGCGGTCTACGACTTCGGCAACTTCGACCCGCGGCTGAACAAGCTGCGCTACGACGCAGCCGGCGCGCCCGAACTCGCCCGCGAGGTCGGGCAACGCCTGGCGGGTGCGGGCATCCCGGTGCACACGCTGGATCAAGGCGGCCTGGACCACGGCATCTGGACGGCGCTGCGCTATGTCTACCCCGATGCCGACATCCCGGTGCTGCCGCTCGCGTTCGTGCCCGACCAGAGCCCGGCCGCGCAGTTCGCGCTCGGCGCCGCGCTGGCGCCGCTGGCCGATGCCGGCGTGCTGGTGTTCGGCACCGGCAGCATCACGCACAACCTGCGCCGCGTGTTCGCGGGCGGGCTGCGTGCAAAGGTCGACCAACCCGAGATCGCCGAAAGCGCGGCGTTCCGGGGCTGGATGCGGGAGCGCAGTGCGGCGCGCGACTGGGACGCGCTGTTCGACTACCGGCGCCAGGCGCCGCACGCGGTCGACATGCACCCGAGCGACGAGCACCTGTTGCCGTGGTACGTCGCGGCCGGCGCCGGCGGGCGCGAGGTTGCGCCGCAGCGGCTGCACGACAGCGTGACCTTCGGCAGCCTCGCGATGGATGCCTACGCGTTCGGGCCACACGCCGCGCGCCTGGCCGCACAATTGACGGCCAGTGCGGCCACCTCGAAAGCCGCCGCCGCGACCCTCGCTTGATGGAAGTCTCGCCGCCCGACATCCCCCAGCCGCTGCTGCTGACAGCACGATTGCGATTGGTCGCGGCAGACGAACAGCTGGCCGGCGCGCTGCTCGACTTCCACGAGCGCAACCGGGCGCACCTCGCTCCGTGGGACCCGCCCACCGATGCCTCGTTCTACTCCGAGGCCGAGCAGGCCCGGCGCCTGCGCGAGGCGGCCGCGACCTTCACCGCCGGCACCGGCTACCGCTGGCTGCTGCAGCCCATCGGCGATCCGCACCGCGTGATCGGCACGATCCATTTCTCGAACATCGTGCGCGGCCCTTTCCAGAGCTGCAACCTCGGCTACGCGCTGGACCGCGCGTACGAAGGTCAGGCGCTGATGACCGAGGCGCTGCGCTGCGCGATCGGCGAGCTGTTCTCGGCGCGCATCAACCTGCATCGCATCCAGGCTGCATACCGGCCCGAGAACACGCGCAGCGCCGAGGTGCTCAAGCGCCTGGGCTTTCACGATGAAGGGCTGTGCAACGACTACCTGTTCATCGACGGCCTGTGGCGCATGCACCGCATCGCGACGCTGCTGAACCGCGCGTTCGTTCTGCCCGACGCCTGGCGCGCCGAACGGTAACGCTCACTGCCGCGACTGCGGCACCGAGCCAACCACGCCGCGCACGAACCAGTTCATCGAGCTGATCGCTGCATCGTCGAGCGCTCCGGCGGCGAGACGCGTCTTGCCTTCGTTGTCGACCAGCGGCGCCGCGAACGGATTGAAGCGGCCTGCCGCGATCGCCTCGCGCTTCGCGTCCACGCCCTTGCGCACGTCGGCCGGCAGCTTGGCATCGACCGCATCGAGCCGAACCATGCCCTCGCGCAGTCCGCCCCACACCGGCTTGGCCTGCCACGTGCCGGCGATCACCGAACGCGCGACCTGCGTGTAGTACGCGCCCCAGTTCGAGGTGATCGCGGCAAGTTGCGCATCGGGCGCGAACTTCGAGAAATCGCCCTGGTAGGCGATCACGCGCACGCCCTTGTCCTTGTAGTGGTCCTGCGCCGCCTGCGGCACCGCGGGCGATCCACTGTGGTTCGTCAGCACGTCGGCGCCCTGGTTGATCAGCGTCAGCGCTGCTTCGCGTTCTCGCGCGGGGTCGAACCAGGTGTTGAGCCACAGCACCCGCACCTCGGCTTTGGGGTTCGCTTCGCGCATGCCCAGCGCGAACGCGTTGATGCCCTGCACGACCTCGGGCACCGGGAAGCCCGCGACGTAGCCGGCCACGCCGCTCTTGCTGGTCCTGCCGGCGAGCAGCCCGGCGAGATAACGCGCCTCGTAGTAGCGCGCGTTGTAGGTGTTCACGTTCGCCGCGGTCTTGTAGCCCCCGGCATGCTCGAACTTCACTTGCGGATACTCGACCGCGACCCGCAGCGTCGGCTCCAGATAACCGAAGCTGGTCGCGAAGATCAGCTGATGGCCTTGCGACGCGAGATCGCGGATCACACGCTGCGAGTCGGCGCCTTCGGCCACGCCTTCGACGTAACTCGCCTGCACCTGAGACCCGAGCGCCTTCTGCAGCTCGAGGCGCCCTTGTTCGTGCTGGTAGGTCCAGCCGGCTTCGCCTATTGGGCTGACATAGACGAAGCCGACCTTCAGCGGCGGCTTCTGGGGGTTCTGGGTTTGGGCCAGCGCCGCGGTGGCGGTCAGCGTGGCGGCGATGAAACCTATCGCGATCCGCCGGGACACGGCGGCGCGAGCGAGGTTTTGAAGCATGGTGTTCCTCTACATGGCCCCGATGTGAAAGTGCTGGCATTCCGGCGAGGCTCATACCGCGAAGCGATGTGATGCCGGAGCCAAAGAGCGTCGCCCGCGGGGGCACGCGGGCGACAGCGAGATTGTCGCAGACGCCGACCTTGGACTCCACCACGCTCGCTCGGTCTATTTGAGAATGATTCTCATTTGATATAGCATCGCGCCATCCGAACCAGGAGTGCGCCATGTCCCGATCCGCCGTCCACGCCCACCTCGTCGAAGAGCACGAGCTTCCCCGCCTCGAGGCCGTGCTCGCCGGCACGCTCGCGCTGATGACCGGCTACAGCCAGGCCTTGCAGGCCGAGGTCGACCCGCGCGGCCGCATCGCGATGGGCGACAAGATCGGCGACAACCTGGGCCTGCTGCTCGATCAGCCGCAACTCTCGGCCGGCTTTCGTCAGGTGCTCTCGGGACTGCAGCGGCGTTGGCAGGCCATGTGCGAGTGCACGCGCGCAGCGGCGCATGAGACGCTGCATTGAGGGAGGTGCGAAGGGCACCAGGGCTTCGACACCTCAGCCCGAACGGGATGTGTCGCGCACGTACGCGGCGTGCAACTCGGCTGGCTTCATCGCGCGCTTGCGCATCCGGATGTTCAGCATCTCCACCGCCACCGAGAACGCCATCGCGAAGTAGATGTAGCCCTTGGGCACGTGATGATCAAAGCCCTCGGCGATCAGCGTGACGCCGACGACGACCAGGAACGACAGCGCCAGCATCTTGATCGTCGGGTGGTCCGAGACGAACTTGCCGATCGCGCCGGCGAACACCATCATCAACCCGACCGACAGCACCACCGCGGCGATCATCACCTCGATGCGGTCGACCATGCCGACCGCGGTGATGATGGAGTCCAGCGAGAAGACGATGTCCACGACCATGATCTGCAGGATCACCGCGGCGAAGGTCGCCTTGACCGCGCTCGATGCGTGGCCTTCCTCGCCTTCGAGGGACTGATGGATCTCGCCGGTGCTCTTCCAGATCAGGAACAGGCCGCCGGCGATCAGGATCAGGTCGCGCCCCGAGATCGCCTGCCCGAGCACCGTGAACAACGGCGCGACCAGCCCGACGATCCACGACAGGACCATCAGCAGGCCGATGCGCATGAACATCGCCATGAAAAGGCCGATGCGGCGTGCCCGCTCGCGTTGCGCGAGGGGCAGCTTGTCGACCAGGATCGAGATGAAGATGACGTTGTCGATGCCCAGCACGAGCTCGAGCGCGGTCAGCGTCGCGAGGGCGATCCAGGCTTGCGGGTCGGTCAGCAGTTCCAGCATGGCGGCGAGTCGGACCGGCGTCCGGTTGGCAAAAGCGCGTAGCGTAGCCGCCTCTCGGGCGCCTATGCCCAAAGACCCCGGGCCGGCGGGAGCTGCTCAACCCATCGTGACGACCACGATGAACAGCAGGAACAAGGCGAACACGATGCCCGCGACGAGCAGCAGCGCGAAGGTGCGCCACAGCGTCGAGAAGACGCCGAGGCGATAGGTCTCGCGCAACTGCGCCGCCATGTGCAGCGGCGGCGCCAGCCCCCCAAGCCACGGAATCGCTGCACTCCAATGCGCAGCGCCGAGCAGCGCGAGCACGATGAACAGCAGCGACATGAACGACAGCGAATACAGCACGAACACCGCGTGGTCGTACATCGCGATGCCGCGCCGCCAGAAGAACATCAGCCACAGGAACGGCAGCGAGATCGGCACCAGCATGAAGGAGAACTTGTACGCCGTGTTCTTCAGCTTGTAGATCGTCAGCTCCGGGTTGGCCGCTGCGTGCTTGATCGCGGCATCCAGGACGGGATGACCCGTGCGGACGCTGGACTTGCGTAGCGCGGCCGCCCAACCCGGTTCGCGCGCGTCGCCTTCGACGGCCGAGGCCGAGCCTTCGGGCACGCTCGCCGCGCTGGCGGCGGCGTTGGCCGCCTGCACCGCGCCCGCCGCGATCTCGACCGCGTGCACCGCAGACTGTGCCGACGCC
>DATEFR010000322.1:0-5189 GCA_035280545.1 Burkholderiaceae bacterium
ATGCGGCGGATCATCCCGGCATCCATGCGCTCGGCCAGCGTCACCGCGAGGCCGTTGCGCCCGGCGCGGCCGGTGCGGCCGATGCGGTGCACGTAGTCCTCGGCCTTCATCGGCAGGCCGTAGTTGATCACGTGGCTGATGGTCGGCACGTCGATGCCGCGGGCCGCGACGTCGGTCGCGACCAGCACGCGCAGCTGGCGGTTGCGCAGACCCTGCAGCACGCGGTTGCGGCGACCCTGCGGCATGCCGCCATGCAGCGCGGCGACCGAGTGGCCCATTTCGCCGAGGCGATCGGCGAGCCAGTCGGCATCGCGCTGGGTGCTCGTGAACACGACGGCCTGGTCGAGCTCGCGCTGCGTCAGGATGTGGTCCAGCAGCGCGTTCTTGTGGTTGATGTTGTCGGCCCAGTGCAGGCGCTGCTCGATGTTCTCGTGCGTGTCGGTGTGCGACGCGACGTCGACGCGCTGCGGCTCGCGCAGCAGGGTCTTCGCGAGGCCGCCGACGTTGCCGGCGAAGGTCGCGCTGTACATCACGGTCTGGCGCTCGGCCGGCACGTGGTCGGCGATCGTGCGGATGTCGTCGATGAAGCCCATGTCCAGCATGCGGTCGGCTTCGTCGAGCACCAGCATCTCGACGTTCTCGAGCACGGCGCGGCCGGTCTGCAGGTGATCGAGCAAACGGCCCGGCGTTGCGATCAGGATGTCGAGCGGGCCGCGCAGCGCGGCGATCTGCGCCGGATACGGCACGCCGCCGACGACCGTCGCGACACGCGCGCCCGGCACGTTGCGCCCATAGGTGATCGCGGCTTTGGCGACCTGCAGCACGAGCTCCCGGGTCGGCGCGAGCACCAGCACGCGCGGGCCATAGACCTTGCCCTTTTCGCGGCGCTTGGTGTTGTCGCCGCGGGCCGCGAGCACGCGCTGCAGCGCAGGCAGGATGAACGACGCGGTCTTGCCGCTGCCGGTGCTGGCCGAGACCATCAGGTCGCGGCCTTCGAGCGCCGGCGGGATCGCGCGCTGCTGCACCTCGGTCGCGTTGTCGTAGCCGGCTTGGGCGACGGCTTTGGTCAGGGCTTCATGCAGGCCCAGGGAATCGAAACTCATCGAAGAACTTCCAACAAGAGATCTGCCCGCGCGTGCCTTGCGGGCATGCACAGGTCAGCGCCGCCGCGCACCGCGGAATGCGTGCGTGGTGGACCGTGAAGTCGCTGGAGAGAAAGATCCGAGCCCGCGCGGTGCGCGAGCCTCGTGAACAGTCAAAGCGACGGCATCGCCGCCAACCGTTCCCGAAGGATTCGAAGGGCCTCGCTCGCTTGGAGCTGGGCGCCTCGATGAGGTCAGTGGGGATGAACGAAACGCCGACCATCAAGGCCGGCGTGCGGGGGATTCTACCCGAACTTCGGGTTTTCCCGAAACGCGATGGACATCACAGCGCGAGCAAATGCGCGCGGTAGTACACGAGTTCGTCGATCGACTCGTGGATGTCGGCCAGCGCCGTGTGCGCCTGTGCCTTCTTGAAGCCGGCGAGGATGTCCGGCTTCCAGCGCTTGGCCAGTTCCTTCAGCGTGCTGACATCCAAGTTGCGGTAGTGGAAAAATGCCTCGAGCCCGGGCATGTAGTTCGCGAGGAAGCGCCGGTCCTGGCAGATGCTGTTGCCGCACATCGGCGACGTGTTCTTCGGCACGTACTGCTGCAGGAACGCGATCACTTGGGCCGCAGCCGATGCCTCGTCGACGGTCGAGGCCTTGACCCTGTCGATCAGGCCGCTGCGGCCGTGCGTGCCCTTGTTCCACGCGTCCATCGCGTCGAGCACCGCATCGCTCTGGTGCACCGCGAACACCGGGCCTTCGACCCGCTGGGTGAGCTGCGCATCGGTCACGACGACCGCGATTTCGATGATGCGGTCGTTTTCCGGCGACAGGCCGGTCATTTCCAGGTCGATCCAGATCAGGTTCTGGTCGCTGGCGGAAAGAGGCGAGGTACTTGTGTCGGTCATGGTTGTTCTCCTGGCGCAATTCTCGCAGTTCGGTCCGCGCCCCTACACTTCGAGCCATGCATGCTTCGATCCTGACGATCGTCTTTGCCGCGGCCCTGCTGGTCTCGCTGCTCGTGAAGTTCTGGCTCGCGACCCGGCAGATGCGCCACGTCGCGGCGCACCGCGACGCGGTGCCGCCGGCGTTTGCAGGCACGATCAGCCTGGCTGCGCATCAACGCGCCGCCGACTACACGCTCGCCAAGGGCCGCTTCGGGCTGATCGCGATGGCGGTGGGCGCGGCGGTGCTGCTGGGTTGGACCCTGCTGGGCGGCATCGATGTGCTCAACGCGGCTCTGCGAGATCTGCTGCAACCGCGCTTCGGCGATCTCGTCTACCAGCTCGCACTGCTCGGTGCGTTCGCGCTGCTGGGCGCCGTGATCGAGATGCCGCTGGACCTGTACAGCACCTTTCGCCTCGAACAGCGCTTCGGCTTCAACCGCACGACGTGGAAGCTGTACGCCGCCGACATGCTCAAAGGCGCGCTGGTCGGCGTGCTGATCGGCGCGCCCATCGCGGCACTGGTGCTGTGGCTGATGCACGCGGCCGGCCCTTGGTGGTGGCTGTGGGCCTGGGGCGTGTGGATGGCGTTCAACCTGATGATCCTCGTGCTGTACCCGACCGTGATCGCGCCGCTGTTCAACAAGTTCGAGCCGCTCGCCGACGAGTCGCTGAAGGCTCGCGTGCAGGCGCTGATGGCGCGCTGCGGCTTCGCGGCCAAGGGCCTGTTCGTGATGGACGGCAGCCGGCGCTCGGCTCATGCGAACGCCTACTTCACCGGCTTCGGTTCGGCCAAGCGGGTCGTGTTCTTCGACACGCTGCTCGCCAAGCTGTCGCCGGCCGAGGTCGAGGCGGTGCTCGCACACGAACTCGGCCACTTCAAGCACAAACACGTGATCAAGCGCATCGTCGTGATGTTCGGGCTGAGCCTGCTCGGCTTCGCGCTGCTGGGCTGGCTCTCGAGCCGGCCGTGGTTCTATGTCGGGCTGGGCGTGCAGCCGTCGCTGACGGCGCCGAACGATGCGCTGGCGTTGCTGCTCTTCCTGCTGGTGGTGCCGATCGCCGGGTTCTTCGCCTCGCCGCTGTTCGCGCTGGTCTCGCGCCGGCACGAGTTCGAGGCCGACGCGTATGCGTGCCGGCAGGCCAGCGGTCACGATCTCGCCGCGGCGCTGCTCAAGCTGCACGAGGACAACGCGTCGACGCTGACGCCGGATCCGCTGTACGCGCGCTTCTACTACTCGCACCCGCCGGCGTCCGAGCGCCTGGCCGCGCTGTCGCGGCAACAGGATCCTTCATTGCAACCGAGCTGAGCGAAGACCTCATCATGAGCAATCTGCTGCACCAACGCTGCCAGGTCCATCCGGGCTCGGCGATGGACGACGCGACGATACGCAGCCACCTGCAACAAGTCAGCGGCTGGACGCTGCATGACGGCGCGATCGAAAAGACCTTCCCGTTCAAGAACTACTACGAGACGATCTCGTTCGTGAACGCGCTGGCCTGGATCTGCAACACCGAGGACCATCACCCCGATCTGCGGATCAGCTACGACCGCTGCATCGTGCGCTTCAACACGCACTCGGTGAACGGCGTCTCGGTCAACGACTTCATCTGCGCGGCAAAGGCCGATGCGCTGGTCTCGTTCGTTGCCTGACGCGAGCACGACGACCATGCCGATGACGCCGGCCACCCGCCGTTGAGCAAGAGCGCCGCGCTCGATGTCGGATTGGTGGTCGCCGGCCACGGCCGGCACTACATCGTCGAGACGCCCGAGGGCGAGCGCATCACGTGCCATCCGCGCGGCAAGAAGAGCGAATGCGTCGTCGGGGACCGCGTGCGCTGGCAGCCCTCGGGCGACGAGGGCGTGATCGAGCATGTCGAGCCGCGCCGCAACCTGCTGTTCCGGCAGGACGAGTGGAAGACCAAGTCGTTCGCGGCCAACCTCGACCAGCTGCTGGTGCTGGTCGCGGCCGAGCCGGTGTTCAGCGAATCGCAGCTGGCGCGCGCCCTGATCGCGGCCGAAAGCGCCGGCATCGCCGCGCGCATCGTGCTGAACAAGGCCGATCTGCCCGGCATCGCCGCGGCGCGCGGACGGCTCGCGGCCTACACGCGCATGGGCATCGAAGTCGTCGAGCTCGCGCTGAAGGCCCGGCCGGACGAAGCACGGGCGCGGCTGGCGCCGTTGCTGCACGCCAAGGCCACGTTGGTACTGGGGCCCAGCGGCACCGGCAAGAGCACGCTGATCAACCTGCTCGCGCCCGATGCGCGCGCGCAGGTCGGCGAGATCTCGCAGGCGCTGAATTCGGGGCGCCACACGACGACGACGACCCAGTGGTACTGGATAGACGAGGCGCACGAGTCCGGGCTGATCGATTCACCCGGCTTCCAGGAATTCGGGCTGCGCCAGATCGAGGCCGCGCAGCTCGCGACGCTGATGCCCGACTTGCGCCGGCACGCCGGCGAGTGCCGTTTCTACAACTGCACGCATCTGCATGAACCGGGCTGCTGCGTGCGCGCTGCGCTGGAGCGCGGCGAGATCAGCGAATCGCGCTACCGCATCTACGCCGAGATCCACCGCGAACTCAGCCCGCGCTGATGCACGATCGAGGCAGCGGCAATCTCAGCCGACGAGGTTCGCGAGCGACAGCAGCGCCAGCAGCAGCATCCACAGCACCACCGAGCGCCAGACCAGGCCGACGACGCTGCGCAGATGCCCCAGCTCCGGCGACAAGCCCGGCGTGGTGCCTTCGGCGCCCACCGCCTCGGGCGACGCGCCGGCTTCGAAGGTCTTCGAGCGATCCGGCGTGACGCCGGGCGCGGCGCTGCCGCCGAGCTGCACGCCGACGGCCCCTGCCGCCGCGGCCAGGATCACGCCTTCGTTCGGATACTTCCACAGGCCGGCGTCGCGTCGCCAGCAGTTGATCGCCTCTTCGAAGTTGCCGACCACCGCGAAGCCGAAGGCCGTCATGCGCGCCGGCACGTGGTCCAGCGAATTGAAGAGCTGCTGCGAGATCTGCATCAGCCGTTCGTTCAGCGGCGCGTCTATCGTGCGGCTCTTAAAGGCCCAGTAGCGGCTCGCATACTCAGCCATCCGGTACAGCACCGCGCCGGCCGGGCCGAGCCCCAGCGTGGACAGCAGCACGAACCAGAAGAACACG
>DATEFR010000323.1:0-3115 GCA_035280545.1 Burkholderiaceae bacterium
CCCGGCCACTGGGACCGCGCCCGCTGCGTCGACGCGGCCGGCCACACGAACATCGTCTCGATCGGCTACTGGGACGACACGAGCCGCTTCGACGCCTGGTTCGCGGGCTTCGGCGCGGGCTGGGCCGGCAGCGAATTCGCGAGCGAGGGCATCGGCACCTTCACCGAGGTGCTGCGGCCCGCGGTGCAGCGCTTCGAGACCTTGTTCTCGTCCGACCTGCCCGAAGGCGTGGCGGTGCTCGCCGATGGCTTGAGCGGCCCCGTGCACGAGCACGCCTACTGGGGCGGCGCGCGCGACCGCATCGCGCTCTCGCAGTCCGGCGAGATGGCGCCGGCGGGCGAGCCGCGCATCGTCACCGACGGGCTGCACCGGCGCGTCGTGCCGCACGAGAACCTGTGCCTGATCCGCTCGGGCCAGGACTGGGGCGCGACCGAGCGCGAAGAGCGCCGCATGTATCTCGAAGACGTCGAGCCGGTGCTGCGCGCCGGCATGGGCTTCCTGCGCGACGAGGGCCTGGCCGTCGGCTGCTTCGCGAACCGCTACATGACGGTGCTCGACCGCGACGGCCGCGACACCGAAAAGACCTTCGGCATGGGCTGGTGGAAGAGCCTGAGCGCGCTCGAACGCTGGGCCGAATCGCATCCGACGCATGTCGCAATCTTCGGCGCCGCGATGAAGTACCTCGGCGCGCTGGGCCCGGCCGCGAAGCTGCGGCTGTACCACGAGGTCACGGTCGCGGCCGCGGACGAGCAGTTCTTCGAGTACTTCAACTGCCACCCCGGGACCGGGATGCTGCGCGCCGGCATGCCGAGCCGATAGACGTCAGCGCGAGCGCCAGAAGCGCCGGTGCAGTGCCGCGATCGGTTCGACCATCCCGGGCACCGGGCCGATCACCCGCACGTCCTTCTGGCCGCGCGCGAAGACCTCGCGGCACGGCAGGTCCAGCGTCGGGTTCTCGGCGTGGTCGCCGGTGATCGCGAGCAGCGCGCGTTCCTCGAGGCCGTAGACCACGCGGCCGATGTTTGCCCAGTACTGCGTGCCGGCGCACATCGCGCACGGCTCGACCGTCGTGACCAGCGTGCAGCCCCACAGCGCGTGTGCCGGGTAGCGCTGCGCGGCCTCGCGGGCGAGCACCGCCTCGGCGTGGTTGACGCTGTCGACGTTGCCTTGCGTCATCAGCACGGTCTCGTGGTCGGGTGCGACCAGCAGCGCGCCGAACGGGTGGTGGCCTTCGTCGACCGCGCGCTGCGCCAGCGCCTGCGCGTGCGCCAGCATCGCGAGCACCTGCGCCGGCGTCGGCTCGCGGCGCTCGTCAGCCACCGTGCGTTCCCCGGTGCGCCCACGCCGTCGTGCGCTTCTCGACCAGCGAGAACAGCTCGTACATCGCCATCGCCATCACGCCGATCACGACCAGCCCGGCGAACGCGAGCGGCATGCGCTGCTGCGAGCCGGCGGTCTGCATCAGGTAGCCGATGCCCGAGTCGCCCGCGGTCATCTCGGCGAGCACGGTGCCGACGAACGCGAGCGTGATCGCGATCTTCAGCGAGCCGTAGAAGTACGGCATCGAGCGCGGCAGGCCGACCTTGATCAGCACGTCCCAGCGCTTCGCGCCGAGCACGCGCAGCACGTCCTCGAGCTCGGGCTCCAGCGTCGCGAGGCCGGTTGCGATGTTCACGGTGATCGGGAAGAACGAAATCAGGAACGCCGTCAGGATACCCGGCCCCAGCCCGATGCCGAACCAGACGATCAGGATGGGCACGATCGCGGCTTTGGGCACCGCGTTGAAGCCCACCAGCAGCGGATACAGCGCCGCATAGGCGATGCGCGACGAACCGACCAGAAAACCCAGCAGCACGCCGACGACGATAGCCAGCGCAAAGCCGAGCAGCGTGACCCAGAAGGTCTTCCACGCGGCCTCGCCGATCGCGCCGGCGTACTGGCCCATCGCGTCGGCGATCGTCAGCGGGCTCGGGAAGATGTAGTCGGGGATCTTGAAGAGGCTGCAGACGAGCTGCCACAGCGCCAGCAGCGCCGCGGCGGTGACGATGGGCGCCCAGCGCTCCAGGGACTTCCGGGCGATCGTCACGGCGCGACCTCCGCGCCGGGCTTGCCGCTTGGGTGTCGAACGGCGCCGATGTGCCCGCGCAGCTCGTGCACGATGTCGACGAACGCGCCGGTGTAGGTGACCTCGAGGTCGCGCGGCCGCGGCAGATCGATCTCGCGCCGCACGACGAAGCGGCCCGGGCTGCGGCTCATCACGTAGACCGTGTCGGCGAGGAACACGCTCTCGCGCAGGTCGTGGGTCACGAGGATCACGTTGAAGCGCTGCGCGCTCCACAGGTCGCGCAGCGTGCACCACAGTTCCTCGCGCGTGAACGCGTCGAGCGCGCCGAACGGCTCGTCGAGCAGCAGCATCTTCGGCTCGTGGATCAGTGCGCGGCAGATCGATGCGCGCTGCTGCATGCCGCCGGAGAGCTGCCACGGGTACTGGTCCTCGTAGCCGGCGAGGCCCACGCGCTCGAGCAGCGTGCGGGCGCGCTCGCGGTACTCGTCGCGCCGGCTCTTGAACTGCGAGCGGTGCGGCTCGACGATCTCCAACGGCAGCAGCACGTTGTCCAGCGTCGTGCGCCACGGCAGCAGCGACGGCGCCTGGAACGCCATGCCGCTGATCTTCAGCGGCCCGGTGACCGGCGCGCCGGCGATGCGGATCGTGCCGCGGCTGGGCATCTTCAGCCCGGTCGTCAGCTTCATGAAGGTCGACTTGCCGCAGCCCGACGGGCCGACGATCGCGATGAACTCGCCTTGCGCGACCGACAGCGAGATGTCCTCGACCGCGAACTGGTTCTTCGCGAGCAGTTCGTCGTTGTAGGCGAGCCAGACGTTGTCGAAGTCGACGAACGGTGGCGTCACGCGGCGACCCTCACCCCGGCCCTCTCCCGCAAGCGGGAGAGGGAGCCATGAGCGCGGTCTGTCCCCCTCTCCCGCTTGCGGGAGAGGGAGGAATGGGCGCGGTCTGTCTCCCTCTCCCGCTTGCGGGAGAGGGCCAGGGGTGAGGGCTGCACCCTCACTTCTTCGCGGCCCTGAAGATGTCGCGATCCGCGACCGCCGGCAGGAA
>DATEFR010000324.1:0-2279 GCA_035280545.1 Burkholderiaceae bacterium
TTGGCTTCGCTCTTGGCCAGCGTGGCGCGTGCGCTGTCGTAGCTGGCCTGGTAGCTGGCCGCATCGATCTGATAGAGCGGTTCGCCTGCCTTGACCAGGCTGCCTTCTTCGAACTGGCGCTTCTGGATCAGGCCGGTGACCTGCGGGCGCACTTCGGCGATCTGGTAGGGCACGGTGCGCCCCGGCAGCTCGGTGTCCAGCGCGACGCGCTGCGGCTGCACGACCAGCACGCCGACCTGCGGCGGCCCCGACATCTGCGGCGGCGGGCCGCCCGGAGGGTCTCCGCAGGCCGTCAGCAACAGGGCGGCCGAGAGCAGGGCCAGCAGCGTGGTGCCGCTGGCGAGGACGTGGTTCGAAGGCATGGGTGACTCCGCTTTAAACATACTGATGAGTTCAGTATAAGCGTTGACTCCCCACCCTTGTCAAGCAATAATGTACTTACGAGTTCACGAAATGATCAGCATGAGAGTCAAGACCGAAGCCAAGCGCGAGGCGATCCTCGAGGTCGCCTCGCAGGTGTTCCTGGAGTTGGGTTACGAGCGTGCGTCCATGGACGAGATCGCCGCACGCGGCGGCGGATCGAAGGTGACGCTGTATGGCTACTTCTCGTCCAAGCACCAGCTGTTCCTCGCCGTGGTCGACCACATGGCCGCGCACCAGCTCGGCCCGGCATTCGACGAGCTGGTCCCGGGCGGCGACGACCTGGCCGGCGTGCTGCGCCGTTTCGGGGAGAAATTCCTCGCCTTCATCTGCACCCCGGAGGCCGTGGGCGCATACCGCATGGTGGCGGCGCAGCCGCTCCAGTCGGGCGTAGGCCGCGACTTCTTCGAGGTCGGGCCCAAGCGTGGGCAGGCCACGGTGACGGCCTACCTCCAGTCGGAGATGGCGGCGGGCCGGCTGCAGCAGGCCGATGCGGCGGTCGCGGCGCTGCACCTGATGGCCTTGCTAGGCGCGGAAGCCCACCAGCCGCTGCTGATGGGCGCGACGACCACGCCCACGCGCCAGCGGATCAAGCAGATGGTCGAGCGCGCGGTGACGGTATTCATGGCGGCCTACGCCAGCTGAACGAGAAGGTGCAACGCATGACCCGCCTCCACGAACTGAACACGCCCGCCGCCCTCATCGACACGCAGCGCATGCAGCGCAACATCGAGCGCATGCAGGACCGCATGAAAGCACTCGGCGTGCGCTTCCGCCCGCACGTCAAGACGACCAAGTGCCCGTCGGTCGTACAGGCGCAGATGGCGGCCGGCGCGCGAGGCATCACGGTCTCCACCCTCAAGGAGGCCGAGCAATTCTTCGAGGCGGGCGTGACCGACATCCTCTACGCCGTTGGAATGGCGCCGGGCAAGCTCGCGCAGGCGCATGCGCTTCGCCAGCGCGGCTGCGATCTGAAGATCATCACGGACAGCGTCGCGGCCGCGCGGGCGATCGGCGCCTACGGGATGCAGCATGGCGCGGTGTTCGACGTGTGGATCGAGATCGACACGGACGGCCATCGTTCGGGCATCAAGCCCGAGGAGGACTCCCTGCTGGAGGTCGCGCACGCGCTGCGGGACGCCGGCATGCGCGTCGGCGGCGTCATGACCCATGCAGGGTCCAGCTACGACTGCGACAGCCATGCCGCGCTGCTGGCCATCTCCGAGCGGGAGAGGGCCGGTGCCGCGCGCGCGGCGCAACGGCTGCGCGAAGCCGGCCTCCCGTGCCCCGGGGTCAGCATCGGTTCGACGCCGACGGCCTTGACGGCCCAGCATCTCGAAGGCGTGACCGAAGTGCGTGCGGGTGTCTACGTGTTCTTCGACCTGGTGATGCGCAACGTCGGCGTGTGCACGACGGAGGACATCGCCCTGAGCGTCTTGACGACCGTCATCGGCCATCAGGAAGAGAAGGGGTGGGCCATCGTCGATGCGGGATGGATGGCGATGAGCCGTGACCGCGGCACCCAGAAGCAGAAGCAGGACTTCGGCTTCGGCCAGGTCTGCACCGAGGACGGAACCGTGCTGCAGGGGTACACCTTGAGCGGCGCCAACCAGGAGCACGGAATCCTGTCGCATGCCGGCGAGCCGGACCGCAGCATCGCCGAGCGCTTCCCGATCGGCACGCGCTTGCGCATCCTGCCCAACCACGCCTGCGCCACCGGCGCGCAGCACCCTGAGTACCACGCGGTGCGGCCCGATGGCAGCACGCAGGCGTGGCCCCGCTTCTACGGTTGGTGATCGCGTCGGTTCCGCTGGCCCGTGTCGCCTCGCGGCCGGGCCGCATGTGCAGACACACGACGG
>DATEFR010000325.1:0-2035 GCA_035280545.1 Burkholderiaceae bacterium
GTGCCGGTGCTGATGCTGACCGCGCGCGGGGAAAACGTCGACCGCATCGTCGGGCTCGACATGGGCGCGGACGACTACGTCCCCAAGCCCTGCACACCGGGCGAGCTTGCCGCGCGTATCCGTGCCATCCTGCGCCGCACCGAAACGCGCGAGGCGGCCAGCACGCCGAGCAGCCCGCGCGTGCTGCAGGTCGGCGAGCTCGCGCTGTGGCCCGGCAGCCGGCGCGCGCTGTGGCGCGGCCAGCCGCTGGAGCTGACCGGCACCGAGTTCAGTCTGCTCGACGTGCTGGCGCGCCATGCCGGGCAGCTGATCAGCAAGGACGCGATCTCGCAGCAGGCCTTCGGCAAGCCGCTGGCACGCTTCGACCGTCGCATCGACGTGCACATCAGCAGCATCCGCCAGAAGCTCGGCACGCGGCCCGACGGCCAGTCGTGGATCCAGAGCGTGCGCGGCCGCGGCTACCAGCTGCTCGAGGATTGATGTCGACGCCGCTGCCCCGGCCCCGCCTCGGCCGCCTCTTCTGGAAGCTGCTGCTCGCGCTCGTGATGAGCAACGTGCTGGCGATCGTCGGCACGGTGGGTTTCTTCGCGCTCACCGGGCACATCCCGCCGCAGCCCCAAGGCATGCCGATGTGGGGGCCGGTGCCCATCGTGCCGTTCGTGTCGGCCGTGATCGCCGTGCTCATCATCAGCCTCGTGCTCGCGTGGTACCTGTCGCACCCGCTGCGCCACCTGAGCTGGGCACTGGCCCGCTTCGCCGAAGGCCGGCTCGACACCCGGGTCGAGCCGCTGATGAGCGGCCGGCGCGACGAGATCGCCGACCTGGCGTATGACTTCGACCGCATGGCCGCGCGCATCGAGCAGCTCGCGCAGGCCAACCGCGCGCTGATGCACGACATCTCGCACGAGCTGCGTTCGCCGCTGACCCGCCTGCAGGCGGCCATCGGCCTGCTGCGCCAGGACCCGTCGCAGGCGGACGCGATGATCGAACGCATCGCGCGCGAGAGCGAGCGCCTGGACATGCTGATCGAGGAGTTGATGACGCTGCACAGGCTCGGGGCCGGCACGACCGGCGCACCGCCGCAGCGCGTCGACGTCATCGAGCTGCTGCAGTCCATCGCCGACGACGCCGACTTCGAGGCCCATGCCTCGAGCCGCACGCTGCGCGTCGACGCGTCGGGCAACTTCGTCATCGAGGCGCACGGCGAGCTGCTCTACCGCGCGTTCGAGAACGTCGTGCGCAATGCGCTGAAATTCAGCCCGCCGGGCAGCGAGATCGTGGTGGTGGCCCGCATCGAAGACAGCGGCAGGATGCTGGTCACCACCGTGCAGGACCGCGGCCCGGGCGTGCCGCCGGACATGCTGCAGGCGATCTTCGAGCCGTTCACGCGGGTCGAGGGCAGCGAGTCTGTGCGCGGCACCGGCCTGGGCCTCGCGATTGCGCGGCGTGCGATGCTGCTGCATGGCGGCAGCGTCGATGCGGCGCTGCGTGTAGGCGGCGGGCTGGTCGTCACGCTGTTGCTGCCGCGGCGCAGTTGACGGCGGCGCCGCGACAATCTCCAGTTTCTCGATTTGTTGTCGATACCGTTGCCGCGATGAAGTTTTCTGTTGTTGGAACCCTGGTACTGGCCGCGCTGCTCGCGGGCTGCTCCTCGCTGCGCCCCTGGCAAAACATCGCGGCACCGCAAGGCCACACCCCGGTGAGCGGCACGGCCGCCGGGCGGCCCACCGTCGAGAACCACTCCATCGTCGCGGCGCTGACACTCTCGGGTGGCGGTGCACGCGCGGCCGCGTTCGGCCTGGGCGTGCTGCGCGAGCTGAAGGCGACCCGCTTCGTCTGGGAGGGCCGGGAGACGACGCTGCTCGACGAGCTCGGGCTGATCAGCGGCGTCTCCGGCGGCAGCATCCTCGCGGCTCACTACGCGATGTTCGGCGACGAGACGCTGACGCGGTTCGAGCCCGATTTCCTGCTCGAGAACTTCGACGGAGATTTGATCCGGCGTGTGCTGTCACCGGCGTACTTCCACGAGCTGACC
>DATEFR010000326.1:0-6645 GCA_035280545.1 Burkholderiaceae bacterium
CCACCGCGCATTCTCCTCAGTGCACAACGCCGGCGGGCCGCCGGCCGTGCACGCGACAATCGCGGTTGCCGATCCGAGCCCATCCCGATGCTGAGAATCACCGAGCTGCGACTGCCGCTGGACCACCCCGACGCGGCGCTGCGCACCGCGATCGTCGCGCGGCTGCGCATCGCCGACGACGCGCTGCGCGACTTCACGGTATTCCGCCGCGGCTACGACGCCCGCAAGAAGACCGCGATCGCGCTCAGCTACACGATCGACTGCGAGCTGCACGACGAGGCGGCCGTGCTCGCCTCGCATGCCGGCGATTCGCACATCCGGCCCACCCCCGACACGCACTACCGCTTTGTCGGCCACGCGCCGGCGGACTTCCGGGCCACACGGCAGCGCCCGCTGGTGATCGGCTTCGGGCCGTGCGGCCTGTTCGCCGCGCTGATCCTCGCGCAGATGGGGCTCGCGCCCATCGTGCTCGAACGCGGCAAGGCGGTGCGCGAACGCACCAAGGACACCTGGGGCCTGTGGCGCCAACGCGAGCTGGACCCGGACTCGAACGTGCAGTTCGGCGAAGGCGGCGCCGGCACGTTCTCGGACGGCAAGCTGTACAGCCAGATCAGCGACCCGCGGCACCTGACGCGCAAGGTGCTGACCGAGTTCGTGCAGGCCGGCGCGCCGGACGAGATCCTCTACGTCAGCAAACCGCACATCGGCACGTTCCGTCTCGTCAGCATGATCGAGAAGATGCGCGCGCAGATCGAGGCGCTGGGCGGCGAGATCCGCTTCAGCGCGAAGGTCGCGGACATGCACATCGAAGACGGCCGCCTGCGCGGCGTCACGCTGGCCAGCGGCGAGCAGATCGCCGCCGACCACGCCGTGCTGGCACTCGGCCACAGCGCACGCGAAACCTTCGAGATGCTGCACGCGCGCGGCGTTTTCATGGAGGCCAAGCCATTCTCGATCGGCTTTCGGATCGAGCACCCGCAGTCGCTGATCGACCGTGCGCGTTTCGGGCCGAACGCCGGACACCCCATCCTGGGCGCCGCCGACTACAAGCTCGTCCATCACGCGAAGAACGGCCGCTCGGTCTACAGCTTCTGCATGTGTCCCGGCGGAACCGTGGTCGCCGCGACCTCGGAGCCGCAGCGCGTGGTCACGAACGGCATGAGCCAGTATTCGCGCAACGAGCGCAATGCGAATGCCGGCATCGTCGTCGGCATCTCGGCGCAGGACTACCGGCAGGACGGACGCCACGACGACAGCCCGGTGAACCCGCTGGACGGCATCGCCTTCCAGCGCTTCTGGGAGTCGCGCGCCTACGAGCTCGGCGGCGGCGGCTACGAGGCGCCGGGGCAGCTGGTCGGCGACTTCATCCGCGCGCAGCGCTCGACCGCGCCCGGCAGCGTGGCCCCGTCGTACAAACCCGGCGTGCGCATGACCGACCTCGGCGATCCGACGCAGAGCAGCCTGCCCGACTACGCGATCGCCGCGATCCGCGAAGCGCTGCCCGCGTTCGAACGGCAGATCAAGGGCTACAGCATGCCGGATGCGGTGCTCACCGGCATCGAGACGCGCACCTCGTCGCCGCTGCGCATCACGCGCGGGCGCGACTATCAAAGCCTGAACGTGAAGGGCCTGTACCCGGCCGGCGAGGGCGCGGGCTACGCCGGCGGCATCATGTCGGCGGGCGTCGACGGGATCGAGGTCGCCGAGGCGCTCGCACGCTCGCTGCTCGAGATCGTCTGAGCCGATCTCGCGTCATTGCGACTGAAAGTACCGGGCGGGATCGGCCAGTGCGCCGGGCGTCCAGCTGACGCGCGTCAGGGCATCGGCTTCGGCGAGCTCGACGCGGCCGAGCCGACGCACCAATCGTTCGGTCGAGGTGGTGCGGAACTGCATGAAGGACTCGCCCATCTTCAGCGTCGAGCTGAACTCGACGTGCGCGCTCCTGCGATCGGAGGCGACATCGACCTTGCCGAGCTCGTAGTCGTATTCGATGGTCAGCGTGCCACCGGCCTTCTCGCCCACCTTCTCGAAGAACTCGTGGCTCTTGCGGAACGCCTCGCAGGCCTGCTCGCGGTTCAGCGTTTCGCTCTTGGTCTGTCCCGCCATCAGCGTTCGCTGGCGCACGACCGCTGACTTGCCCAACAGCTTGCACAACGCGTCGGGGTCTCGAGACAGGGTCGCATGGGCCTCGGCGCGATAGAAATCACGCACCATCTGCTCGTCGAGCTGACGCCCGCCGACAAAGTAATACCACCCCCCGGCGACCAGCGCGAGCGCGAGCGCGAGGGCCTTCAAGGACAGGCCGCCATCACTTGTGCGACCGCCGCGGTCAGCTTCTTGCCGTACGGCACGTGCAGGAACTCGTTCGGCCCATGGGCATTGCTCTTCGGGCCGAGCACGCCGCAGACCATCATCTGCGCGGCCGGGAAGCCTTGCTGCAGCATGCTCATCAGCGGGATCGTGCCGCCTTGACCGATGTAGCCGCACGGTGCGCCGTAGTGCGCCTTCGACGCGGCGTTCAGCGCGTCTTCGAGCCACGGCGCGAGCGTCGGTGCGTTCCAGCCGGTGGCGCCCTGCGCGCCGACGCGCCCATCGGCCGCGAACGTGACCTTCGCGTTGTAGGGCGCGTTGTCCTCGAGCAGCGCCTTCAGCTTCGCGGCGGCCTCGTTGCCATCGATCAGCGGCGGCAGCCGCAGGCTGAGCTTGAACGCGGTGTAGGGGCGCAGCACGTTGCCGGCGCTCCTCAGCTCGGGGAAGCCGTCGGCGCCGGTCACGCTCAGCGTCGGCTTCCAGGTGCGGCTCAGCAGCGCCTGCAGCGGGTCGGTCGTCGTCGGCAGCGCCGGACCGCCGTCGGCACCGCAGGCCCACGGGAAGCGCTTCCAGACTTCGTGGCCGAGAATCTGCGCGGTCGCCTTCGCCTGCTCGATGCGATCGGCCGGAATCGCGCAATGGAAGCTCTGCGGCAGCAGCTCGCCGGTCTTGCTGTCTTCCAGCCGGTCCAGCACCTGGCGCAGGATGCGAAAGCTCGACGGCACCAGCCCGCTCGAATCGCCCGAGTGCACGCCCTCGGTCAGGATCTCGACTTTCAACACGCCGCTGACCATGCCGCGCAGGCTGGTCGTCAGCCAGAGCTGGTCGTAGTTGCCGGCGCCGCTGTCCAGGCACACGACCAGACCGACATTGCCCAGCCGCGGCTTCAGCACGTCGAGATACGCCGGCAGGTCGAACGAGCCGCTCTCCTCGCAGCTCTCGATGATGCCGACGCAGCGCGGCCGCGGGATGCCCTGCCGATCGAGCGCCATGATCGCGGTCAGCGCCGCGTAGACCGCATAGCCGTCATCGGCGCCGCCGCGGCCGTACAGCAGGCCGTCGACATACTTCGGCGTCCACGGCCCGAGGTCGCTGCGCCAGCCGTTGAACTCGGGCTGCTTGTCGAGGTGGCCGTACAGGCAGATCGTGTCGGTGCTGTCGGGCTTGGTGGCCGGCACCTCGAAGAAGATCACCGGCGTGCGCCCTTCGAGCCGCACGATCTCGAGCTTGAGCCCGGCCACGCGCCTGCTCTCCACCCAGCGTGCCGCGTCCTGGATCACGCGCTCGATGTAGCCGTTCTTCCGCCAGTCGGCATCGAACATCGGGCTCTTCGCGGGGATCGCGATGTAGTTCGTGATCGCCGGGACGATCTCCTCGTCCCACACGCGGGCGGCGAACTCGCCGAGGGCGCTGGTTTCATCGGGCTGCAGCGGGACGAGCGGGTCGCGTGCGTTCATGGGTAATCCTCGATCGAGACGAGCAAAGTTCGAGTGTAGAACCTCGAATTCGATTCGAGGAGGCTCTGGAACGATGTGCAACGACCGATGGCCGCGAGGGCTGGGGATAAAACGAATTCTTGCCGCTTTGTGCTCGCTCGCCATCCAGGCGCCTGTGCTGGCCGCCGATGGGCCGCACGCCTGGGTCGTCCCGGCCCCACGGCTCGTGAAGGAGACCTACTTCAGCAACCTGCAGGACGGCGCGGCCATCGAAACGCCGTTCCTGCTGAAGTTCGGCCTGACCGGCCTCGGCCTCGCACCCATCGTCAAGCCCGTGGCGATGACCGGCCATCACCATCTGCTCGTCAACCGCGAACTGCCGCTGGACTTCAGCAAGCCGCTGCCGTTCAACGACCAGTACATCCACTTCGGCAAAGGCCAGATGGAAACGGTGCTGACGTTCCCGCCGGGCCAATACCAGCTGCGGCTGGTGCTGGCCGACGACAAGCACATCCCGAACTTCGTCTACAGCAAGCCCGTCACCGTCACGGTGACGAAGAAGAACGACAACGTCGACCCGAAGAGCCTCGTGACCAAGGGCGTCGCGATCCTGATCCCGCACAACGGCGACAAGCTCGCCGCCCCGTTCCGCGTGGCGATGCATGCCTCCGGGATGAATGTCTCGAACACGGCCTTGCGCGAAGCCGGCTCGGGCCACTTCAGGCTGCGCGTCAAGCCCGACAACGGGCGCGAAGAAGTGATCGCGCTCGACAACGGCTTTACCGAGGTCTGGCTGAAGCCGCCGTCCGGCAGCTACAGCGCGCGCGTCGAGTTCGTCGACAACGTCGGCGGCAGTCAGGTGCTCGCGAGCTCCGAGCCGGTCGCCTTCAGGGTCGAGCGCTGACGTCTCGTTCGGCCAACCAGGCCGTCAGGACGGCGAACACCTGATCCTGCTCCGGCTCGTTGAAGATCTCGTGGAACAGCGGCGCGAACTCGTGCGCCGCGACCAGGCCGTGCGGCGCCGCCGCCGCGAACCGCGCGCTGCCGGCCGGCGCGACGCATTGGTCGCGGCCGGCCCACATCAGCAGCGTCGGCACGCGCCACGACGGCGCACCGAGTTGCACCGCCGCACCCGCATCGGCCATGAAGCGCACGAGCCGCGGCGTCACGCGATCGTGGACCAGCGGGTCGGTCTCGTAGGCACGCACGACCGCCGGGTCGCGCGAAACCCAGGCCGGTTTCAGGCCATTGCCGACGGCGAGCTGGGGCGCGAGCGGGCCCAGCACCGCGAGCAGCGCTTTCTGGAACGCGTTCATCCCGATGTCCAGTGCCGGCGACGACAGCACCAGCGCGTCGATCTCGCGCGCCCAGGATGCCGCGCTCGAGCCCAGCGCGAACCGGGCCGCGACCAGGCCTCCCATGCTGTGCCCGAGCAGCACGAACGGCTTGCGCGACGACCGCCGCTCGCGCACCGCATCGATCACGCCGGCCAGGTCGACCAGCAGGTCGTCATCGTGCGCCAGCGCGCCGCGCGGCCCTTCGCTGGCGCCGTGGCCGCGCTGGTCGTAGCCGATCGCATGCCAACCCGCGGCGTTGAGCCGCGCCGCGACGTGCGCATGGCGCCCGATGTGCTCGCCGAGCCCATGCACCAGCAGCACGGTACCGCGCGCGTCGGCCACCGGCCAGTCGCGCAGTTGAAGCTTCAGGCCATCGCGGGTCGCAAGGGTCGCGAGCACCGCCGGCGGCCGCCTCACCGTCGCAACGCCTCGCCAACGAGTTGCGGGATTTCAGCCAGCCGGTGCGCCCATTCGGGCGGCAACTCGGCGTGATCGACCAGCCAGGCGGAGTCGCTGAACTCGACATCGCTCTCGCGGTTCGCGCGCGAGGCGACACGCAATGCCAGCGGCAACTCGATCGCCGACTCCGGCCCGGTCCGCAGCACCGGCGTGTGCGTCGAATCGACGCCGAGCACGAGCCAGTCCACCGCGAACCGACCGGGCCGCGCGGTGAGGCATGCGAACACCGCAAGTCCACGCCGCAGCGCGGCCGACTCGAGCCGGCGCACCGTCTCGGCCGCGGAAAACGGGCTGACCGAATGACAGTGCGGTGCGGCAGCGGCCCGCGACCGATGTTCTTCGGGATCGCGGCTCGAAACCGGACGGACCGCCGCCGCCTGGCTTGCCGCGGCAAGCACGGTGGCGTATGCACCGGTGAGCCAGCATTCGAACGGCAATGTCATCAGCCGTGACAGCGTTTGATTTGGCATGAAGAGCGTCTCCGAAACTAGCAGACCTCGCGGCCGCGTTGCCGCGGGCGGCGTTACATCCTGCCGGGGCGGTCGTGGCCCGCCCCAAAGAGAGTGCAGTGTAGGAATCACCGCCGGTTCGGCCATACGCACGTGCACCTAAGTGCCCGCACGTACATGAATCTCTTGCAAACGTAAGAAGTTGCGACAGCGGCGCCCGATGTCATCGGACGGCCACCGAGCCCAGGTCACGCGATGCGCCGGTGCGGCACGCTTGGGTTGATCATCCGGTCGAGCTCGAGCAGATTCGCGGCGCCCATCTTCTGCATCGCCCGTCCCCGATGGATTTCGACCGTGCGATGGCTGATGCCCAGGCTCTGCGCGATCTGCTTGTTCGCGAGCCCTTGGAGCGTCAGCACGACCACCTCGCGCTCGCGTGCGGTCAGGCGGCCCAGCCGCGTTTCGGCCAGCGCGCGCTGCGCGGCCCGCTCGCGCAGCACCGCGTCGTGCGCGAGCGCATCGCGCACGCACGACAGCAGCAGGTCGCTCTCGACCGGCTTCTCGAGGAAATCGAACGCACCGGCCTTCAACGCCTTCACGGTGCTCGCGACGCTGCCCTTGCCGGTCAGGAAGATCAGCGGCATGTCGATGCCG
>DATEFR010000327.1:0-8237 GCA_035280545.1 Burkholderiaceae bacterium
GGACGCGCGCCGGATGCTGCTGGCCGGCGAGCCCGAGGTCTGGGATGCGCTGACCCGCAAGTTCGAGGCGCAGCTGATCCATAGCGCGCTCGAGATCACCCGCGGTCGCCGGATCGAAGCGGCGCAGAAGCTGGGCATAGGCCGCAACACGATCACCCGCAAGATCCAGGAACTCGGTCTCGACGACTGATTCGGCTGGATAGTGAGCCGTCCACCGCCTATGCTGGGTTCGCGGCCCGCGGCGGCGGGCCGCTCACTGTGACGGGCCGTCAGGGGCCGACCTCGCGCAGCGCCTAGTCGATGGCCCCGTGGGGACAGCCATGGCCACCTACGTCATGCTCGGCAACTTCACCGAACAGGGCATTCGCAACGTCAAGGAAACCACCCACCGCGCCGAAGCGGTCGAGGCGGCGGCCCGCAAGGCGGGGTTGGCGATGAAGCAGATCTTCTGGACCCTGGGCTCGCACGACATCGTCTGCGTCTTCGACGCGCCCGACGATTCGGCGATCACCGCGTTCACGCTGTCGGTCGGCGCCGCCGGCAATGTGCGCACGCAGACCCTGCGTGCCTTCGACCGGACCGAGATGAACGCCATCCTGACCAAGATGGCGAAGGTGACCTGACGATCACCGGGCCGGTGTTCAATCGGCCAGCTCGGCCACCACCGGCGCGTGGTCGCTCGGTCGCTCGTTCTTGCGCGGCTGCCGGTCTATCGTGCAGCCGCCGACGCGCGGCTTCAACGCATCGGTCACGAGGATGTGATCGATGCGCAGCCCCTTGTTCTTCTGAAAGCCGAGCATGCGGTAGTCCCACCAGCTGTAGGCTTTCGGCGGCTGCTCGAACAGGCGGAACGAATCGTGCAGGCCGAGGCCCAGCAGCGCGCGGAAATGCTCGCGCTCGGGCTCGCTGCACAGCACCTGGCCCGCCCACGCGACCGGGTCGTGCACGTCGCGGTCATCGGGCGCGATGTTGAAGTCGCCCATCAGCGCGAGGTTCGGATGGCGCTCGATCTCGGCGCGCAGCCACTCGCGCAGCGCCTCCAGCCAGCGCAGCTTGTAAGCGTACTTCTCGCTGCCCACCGCCTGGCCGTTCGGCACATACACGCCGACCACGCGCACCGGCGCGGCGACGCCGTGCTGGTAGGTGCCGGCGATCACGCGGGCCTGGTCGTCGGCGAAATCGGCGATGTTGCGCGTCACGTCGGCCGCTTCGCCGATGCCGGTGCGGTGCAGCAGCGCGACGCCGTTGTAGGTCTTCTGCCCGAACCAGTGGCCGCTGTAACCGGCGGCCTCGAGCTCGGCCTTCGGGAACTTGTCGTCGGTCAGCTTCAGTTCCTGCAGCGCGATCACGTCGACCGGGTTCGCTTCGAGCCAGGCGAGCAGCTGCGGCAGGCGCGCGGTGAGCGAATTGACGTTCCAGGTGGCGAGCTTCAAGGCAATCCAAGGCGTTGAGGCCGGCATCGTACAACGATACGGCCGGGATCCACCCGAGCTGCCGCGCCTTGTCCATCGTCACTCGTTCGATGCGGCCCCGACGCTTTCCCTGGGCGTGATCGCTTCCTCGTCGGCACGAGCGTTCGGCAGCGTGCCGACGAAGCTGGTGGAGGGTTCCGGCGCTGCCAGCAGCGGCTGCGCGCGAGGCGCCACGGGCTGCGCAACATCGTCGAATTGGCATGAACACATCGCGGCGATGGCGGCCGTCAGCAGCACACTGATCGTGGGCTTGGAGATCTTGTCGAGCATGGGGATTCCTTGTTTCATCGGGACGTCGAAGCCAGCGCTGACCGAACTCGGCCGCACCGCCTGCTCGAGTGGGTTGCGGCCCGCTCGCCGACAGTTCAAGGAAATCGCGCCGC
Organism: Burkholderiaceae bacterium; assembly: GCA_035280545.1. Taxonomy (GTDB): domain Bacteria; phylum Pseudomonadota; class Gammaproteobacteria; order Burkholderiales; family Burkholderiaceae_C; genus DATCSE01. Next base: position 1,856 of record DATEFR010000327.1, read on the forward strand.
GTCTCGCGCGGCCTTCACCGACAGATCAGTCGGTCGCGAGGGGAAGCAGCCGCTGCGCCAGCGGCAGGCGCATGCGCAGCCTCGCGAGACGCTCGCTCGCCGGCGGATGGGTCGCGATCAGCGGCTCGGCCCCAGGCTCCTCGCCGGCTTCGCGCTCCATGAATTCGATTTGCTGCTCGGGTGCATAACCGGCCGCGCTCGCGAGCAGCAGGCCCAGTTCGTCCGCCTCGAATTCGCCCTCCTGCATGGCCGGCTCCATCGCCTTGAGCAACGCGAAGTTGAAGCTCATCTCGACGTACATGTCGCTGACGCTGCGCGACACGTTGCGGGGCAGGAGCATGCGCGCGAACGTCAGCGCCTGGCGCTCGTGCTCGAGGATGCTGTGCGCCATCTCGTGCGCAAGCACGAAGGCCAGCTCCGCGTCGGACGCGCCTAGACGGGCGATGAACGCCTCCGAGACCACGACCTGGCCGCCGGGCAGTGCCATCGCCTGCACATCGTTCAGCCGCACGACCGTGAGCGACCATGGCAGCCGGCGGGCACGCTCGGTCTGGCCGCGCGCCTGCGTCACGAGCCGGGCGAAGATGCGTTCGAGTCGTTCGCAGTACCGACTGCAGCCCAGTTGCGCAAGCTGCTGCGCGCGCTCGGCGATCGCCGTGCCGTTTTCGGCCGTCGCTTGTTCCACCTCGTCCGACGACCAGCCGAGCGCGATCGGCTCGTAGGCCAACTCGACGGCGTGCGCGCCGATGGCGGCAAACACGCCGAAAGCTGCAAGAACGATGCGCAAGCGATTGACCATGACCGACGGTGCCCCCCGACGCACGGTACGTCCGCGCGCGGTTTCACGCACCCCCTATCGAGGTGACGGATCGGCTTCGATCGTGGGGGTCACGCCGGGACGTCCGCCCCGAGCGTTCGAAGGCCCACGATGACGGGCTCGAGCAATTGGGCCACGCCCTGCGCCAGCGCCGCGATGCGAGCCTGCTCCGCGCCGTTCGTGCAGGCCTCTTCGAGCGCGGTGGCGGCTTGCTGCATCTCATGCATGGCCAGCGACCCGGCCATGCTCTTGAGATCGTGCGCCATGCGCTTCGCTGCCGCGGCATCCCCGGCTGCCAGCGCCGCGCCGAAGCGCGCCGGGAAGTCCCCCTCGCTGTCGCGGAACATGCACAGCAGGTGGGCGTACAGCTCCCGGTTGCCGTTCAGGCCGTCGAGCCCGCTCTGGACATCGATGCCGGGCAACTCGGCGAGCGGGTCGGGCGGCTGCTGGCCGGTGTTCCCTGCAAACGACGGCACGGGCACGTCACGCACGGCGGGACGCACCCAGCGCGCGATCGTCGCAAACGCTTCGTCGACCTTGATCGGCTTGGCGATGTGGTCGTTCATCCCCGCCGCCAGCACCTTCTCGCGATCGCCGACCATCGCGTTGGCCGTCATCGCGATGACCGGCAGCGTCTCCAGATGCGGTTGCCGGCGCAGCGCCCGGGTCGCGGCATAACCGTCCATGACCGGCATCTGGCAGTCCATCAGCACGCAGTCGAAGCTCTGGCGCGCGAGAATCTCGAGCGCCTCGCGGCCGTCGTTCGCGAGGCTGACCGCGATGCCGGCCTGGCTCAGCAGATCGAAGGCGAGCTCGCGGTTGATGGCGTTGTCCTCCACCAGCAGCACACGGGCGCCGCTCAGATGCATCCTGTGGCGTTGCAGGGCCTCTTCGCGGCGCGCGGTGCGCGTGGGGCTGACCGATGCCAGGCCCAGCGCGGCGATGCAGGCGTCGAACAGCGTCGAGGGCGTGACCGGCTTGGTCAACAGTGCGCCCACGGCGACCTGCTGCTGGTCGAGGCGCCGCTGAACTTCGTCGCGGCTGAAGGCCGTCAGCATCAGCACCGCAGGCGTCGAGTGGCGCGATGCCCGCCGGGCCAGCCGGCGCGCGCACTCCAGGCCATCCATCGTCGGCATCTGCCAGTCGAGCAGCACCAGGCGGTACGGCTCGTGGCGATCGTCGGCGCGCGCGACCCGACGCAGCGCATCCTCGCCGTCGGCCGCGGTATCGGCGTCCAGGCCCAGCGCGGTGGCCATGCCCGCGAGCACGTCGCGGGCGCAGGCGTTGTCGTCCACGATCAGCACGCGCGCGCCGTGCAGGCTTTCGTGGCGCAGCGCGGGCGCCGGCTTGGCCGATTCGGCCTGCAGGCCCAGGCGCAGCGTGAAGTGGAATCGGCTGCCGCGGCCCGGTTCGCTGTCGATCGCGATGTCGCCGCCCATCAGATGCACCAGGTGCCGGCTGATCGCGAGCCCCAGCCCCGTGCCGCCATACCGCCGGTTGGTCGAGGCATCCGCCTGCGAGAACGGCTGGAACATGCGGCGCTGCTGTTCGGCGCTCATGCCGATGCCGGTGTCGCACACCTCGAAGCGCAGCTGCACCGATGCGGCGTCGCGCTCGAGCACGGCGATGGACACCAGCACCTCGCCGTGATCGGTGAACTTGACGGCGTTGTTGCCCAGGTTGAGCAGCACCTGGCCCAGGCGCGAAGGATCGCCCACCAGCGCCGTGGGCAGCTCCGGCGGCTCGACGAACAGCAGCTCGAGGCCTTTTTCCTCGGCCTTCAGGCCGACCACGTTGCCCAGGTTGTCCATCACGTCGGCCAGGCTGAACGGGATGGACTCCAGGTCCAGCTTGCCGGCCTCGATCTTCGAGAAGTCCAGGATGTCGTTGATGATGCCCAGCAGCGATTCGGCCGATGCATGCACCTTCTGGACGTAGTTGTACTGCTGCGGGTCGAGGCCGCTTTGCAGCGCGAGGTACGACATCCCGAGGATCGCGTTCATCGGCGTGCGGATCTCGTGGCTCATGTTGGCCAGGAACTCGCTCTTCGCGCGCGTCGCGGATTCGGCCGCGTGCTGGGCGCGCTTGAGATCGGTGATGTCGAGCGAGATCCCGCCGACGGCGTAAGCCTTGCCGCCGCCGTCCTGCAGCGAGAAGACGTGGGTCTGGAACGTGCGCATGCCCTCGTTCGCGCTCGGCATCTCGTGTTCCGCGCGCAGGACCAGGCCCTCGGCGGCGACACGCCGGTCCTCGGCGGCCACGCGCTCGGCGTTCGAGCGGTCGATCAGGTCGCGGTCGCGCTTGCCGACCAGCGACTCGCCGTCGTGGCCGAGGACACGGGCGAGGCGCGCGTTGTGGCGCAGATAGCGGCCTTCGAGGTCCTTCACGTAGACGGCGGCCGGCACGTTCTCGATGATCGCCTGCAAGGCGCTGCGATTGCGTTCGAGCTCGGCCGTCCGGGCCTCCACGCGCTGCTCGAGGCTGACGTTGAGCGACCGGACCTCCTCCTCGGCGCGCCGGCGGGCCGTGACATCGGAGACCACGGCCACGCCGCCGCGCACGACACCGGCCTCGTCGGTCAGGGGACGAGCCGACACGCTCAGCCATCGGCCTTCCTTCAGCATCGCGTTGGCCACGAAGATCTCCACGTCGTCGCAGGATTCGCCGCGAATCGCGCGGGCCAGCGGCAGCTCGGCGGTCGGGTAGGGCGTGGTCTTGTCGGGCAGGTGAAGGCCGTAGCGCTGGCTCCACTCGCCTGCCGCGGCAGACGTGAGGCCGATGCCCAGGAGGCGTTCGCCGGCTGGATTGACGAGCAGCAGCTTGCCTTGCGCGTCGGCGACGAACACCCCGTCGCTCATGCTGTCGACGATGGACCGCTGGATGCGGGCCTGGTCCCGCAGCTCGCCGTTGCTGGCCGCCAGCCGTCGATGGGCCGCGCGCAGGCGCAGCAGTGCGGCCGCCGCGACGGCCAGCAGGCCCACGCTGGCGAACAGCACGATCCACAGCCATGACGGCACGCCGGCTCGGGCCGCTGTGTCGGCGGCTTGGCCGCATGCGTCGTCCACCGCGATGATCGACAGGCACAAGCAGACCGCGAGCAATCGCGTTGCCCAACGCAAGCCATGCCCGGCACTTCGGCCAGGCATCTGAGCAAACACGGGCGTCACATGGTGGCGCGCCGTGCCGACCCCACGGTCGGGTCCAATGGATCCCATCGCACAAACGGTGACCGCTGACGCCGGTCAGTGTAGAGCGTCGGCTCCCGTTGACCAGCATGGGAACCCTACGCCGATGGCGGCGCCGGTGGCTCTCAGCTTTCTTCGGGCGTGTCGGGCGCATCGCCCAGCGCCGCGATCAGGTCGTCGAGGGCCGCGTAGAAGCGCTGCGTGAACTCGCGGCCTATGCGCGCCTCGATCTGCGCGTAGATCGCTTCGATCTGCGGCGCCATCCGCGCGGCGAGCGCGCGGCTCTTGGGCGTCGGCGAGACCCGCAGCCGGCGCTGGTCGTGGCCGAGGCGCTCGCGCGAGACCAGTCCCAGGTCGTCCATGCGGGCGAGCACGCCGGCAAGGCTGGGGCTGGAGATCCGGCAGATCGCGACGATCTCGCGCGGCTCCAGCGGCCCGCGCTCGACCAGCGCCCGCACGACGCGCCATTGCTGCTCGGTGACGCCGTGCGCGTTGAGGATAGGTCGAAAGCGCGCGATCACGCTCTCGCGTGCCTGCAACAGAAGCAGCGGGAGGTTGCGATGGGCGAAGGCGGGGCGCTGATTCAGGAGAGGCTCGCTGCGTGTGGTGTACGCCGCCATCTTAGTTGACTGCTCACATCTTAGTGAATAGACTGCTCACATATTAGTGAATCGATCTTGCGAACATTGCACCGAGGCGGGTGATGCATCCTGATGGCTTGTCCTTCGACATGGCGCCGCATCGCCTGTCCGGCGTGGTCTACGGCACGCTGCTGAATGACGGCGCGGCGCTTGCCGCGCTGGGCGATGCGGTGCATCAGGCGCCGTACAAGGCGCCACCGAAGGCGCCGGTGCTGTACGTGAAGCCGCGCAACACGCTGGCCGCCTCGGGTGCGAGGGTGGCCGTTCCGCCGGAGGGCGGCGAGTTCGAGATCGGCGCGGCGCTGGGCCTGGTCGTGGGCCGCACCGCGTGTCGCGTGAGCGAGGCGCAGGCGCTGTCGCATCTGGCCGGTTACGTGATCGTGGCCGATCTCAGCCTGCCGCACGACAGTTTCTATCGGCCGTCGATCCGCTTCAAGGCGCGCGATGGCAGCTGCCTGATCGGCCCGCAGGTCACGCCGCGAGCCGACGTACCCGATCCCGACGCGCTGGGCATCGACGTGCTGATCGACGGCCGCATCGTGCAGCACGCCAGCACGGCCGGGATGCGGCGCCATGCGGCCGCGCTGCTGGCCGACGTCACCGAGTTCATGACGCTGCGCCCCGGCGACATCCTGCTGCTGGGCGTACCGGCCGGCGCGCCGCGGGCGCGGGCCGGACAGACCTTCGCGATCGAGATCGACGGCCTGGGCCGACTCGACGGAACGCTGGTGGCCGAAGAGGAGGGCACATGAGGACGGCGCGCGTGGCCTACGGCGGCGCGCTGCACGAGGCGCGGCCGCACCAGTCCGGCCTGCAGCTGGCGGACGGCCGTGTCCTGGCCGAAGACGCCGTGGTGTGGCTGCCGCCGTTCGAGGTCGGCACCGTGATCGCGCTGGGACTCAACTACGCCGACCATGTCAAGGAGCTGTCCAGGGAGCTCACGGTCACGGCGAGGGATGAGCCGCTCGTGTTCCTCAAAGGGCCGGGCGCGCTGATCGGGCACCGCGGCCACACGCGCCGGCCGCGGGACGCGACGTTCATGCACTACGAGTGCGAGCTCGCGGTGGTGATCGGCCGCAGCGCGCGTTGCGTGAAGCGCGCCGATGCGATGCGGCATGTGGCCGGCTACACCGTCTGCAACGACTACGCGATCCGCGACTACCTCGAGAACTGGTACCGGCCCAACCTGCGCGTGAAGAACCGCGACGGCGCCACGGTGCTGGGCCCCTGGTTCGTCGAGGCGGCCGACGTGCCCGATCCGCACGACCTGAGGCTGCGCACACGCGTCAACGGCCGCATCACGCAGCAGGGGCACACCGGGGACATGCTCCACGACATCCCGGCGCTGATCGAGTACCTGAGCGGCTTCATGACGCTGCAGCCGGGCGACGTGATCCTGACCGGCACGCCCGACGGCGTCGTGAACGTGAACGTCGGCGACGAGGTCGTCACCGAGATCGACGGTGTCGGCCGTCTCGTCAACACGATCGTCGCAGACGAAGTCTTCGGACGATAGGGAACCACGCCATGCGCATCCAGCACCTGATCGGCGGCAAGCCGGTCGAAAGCCGCGACTGCTTCGAGAGCCTGAACCCGGCCACCCAGGAGGTGCTGGCCGAGGTCGCGTCCGGCGGCGAAGCCGAGGTCAATGCCGCGGTCGCGGCGGCCAAGGCCGCGTTCCCGAAGTGGGCCGGCCTGGCAGCGCCCGAGCGCGCGCGCCTCGTGCGCAAGCTCGGCGA
>DATEFR010000328.1:0-8223 GCA_035280545.1 Burkholderiaceae bacterium
GCTGGATCAGCACGAGGCCGATCATCACGAGCGCCGCCAGGATCTGCAGCGCGAGCACCACGTTCATCAACAAGTTCATTCTTCTGCTCCGTTCAATCTCTCTCGCCGCAGGGCGCACAAGGGCGCATCTCCGGTCGTGCAATCAGTTCAATGGGCCGCGCGGCAGATGGCGGCGAAGTCGGTCGCTTTCAACGAGGCGCCGCCGATCAGCCCGCCGTCGATGTCGGGCTGCGCGAAGAGCTGCGCCGCGTTGTCGGCCTTGACGCTGCCGCCATACAGGATCCGCATGTCGGCCGCATGCTCGGTCGCGGCCTTCAGCTGGGTGCGCAGCAGCGCGTGCACCGCCTGCGCCTGCTCGGGCGTCGCAGTCTTGCCGGTGCCGATCGCCCAGACCGGCTCGTAGGCCACGACGATCTGCGGGATGCAATGGCCCAGCGTGTGGATCACCGCCGACAGCTGGCGCTTGACGACTTCGTCGGTGCGCCCGGCCTCGCGTTCGGCCAGGGTCTCGCCAACGCACACGATGGGCGTCAAGCGGTGCGCCAGCGCGGCCTTGGCCTTGTCGGCGACGAGCTGATCGCTCTCCGCGTGATAGGCACGCCGCTCCGAATGACCGACGATCGCATACTTGCAGCCGAACTCGGCCAGCATCGCCGCCGAAACCTCGCCGGTGTACGCGCCGGACTCGTGCGCCGACGCGTCCTGCGCGCCCCAGGCGATGAACTCGCCCTGCAGCGACAGCGCGATCTCGCCGAGGTACGGCGCCGGCACGCAGACCGCGACATCCGCTTCCCACGGCCCGGCTTCCTTCAGCGCGGCCAGCAAGTCGGCATTCGCGACGCGCGAGCCATTCATCTTCCAGTTGCCGACGACGAGTTTGCGACGCATGACAGACACTCTTTCGTTCGTGGGGCTCACCAGGCCAGCACCAGCTTGCCGATGTGCTGGTTCGATTCCATCAGTGCATGCGCCGCGGCCGCCTCGACAGCCGGGAACACCTGGTGGATCACCGGCTTCACGCGGCCCGATTCGAGCCACGGCCAGACATTCGCGCGCAGCGCCGCGGCGATCGCGGTCTTGAACGCGACCGGGCGCGGACGCAGCGTCGAGCCGGTGATCACGAGGCGACGGCGCAGCACCGCGCCGGCATCGATTTCCGACTTCACGCCGCCCATCACCGCGATGATCACGAGCCGGCCATCGTCGGCCAGGCACTGCAGCTCGCGCGCGACGTAGTCGCCGGCGACCATGTCGAGCACGACGTTCGCGCCCTGCCCGCCCGTCAGGCGCTTGACCTCGGCGACGAAGTCCTGCGTCCGGTAGTTGATCGCATGATAGGCGCCCAGCGCGACGCAGGCGGCGCACTTGTCGTCGCTGCCCGCGGTTGCGACCACCTTCGCGCCGGCCGCTTTCGCAAGCTGGATCGCGGTGACGCCGATGCCGCTGGTGCCGCCCTGCACGAGCAGAGTCTCACCCGGCTGCAGGCGGCCGCGGTCGAAGACGTTGGACCAGACCGTGAAGAAGGTTTCCGGCAGGCTCGCCGCTTCGACATCGCTGAACCCGGCCGGCACCGGCAGGCACTGCCCGACCGGCGCGACGCACAACTCCGCATAGCCGCCACCGGCGATCAGCGCGCAGACGCGATCACCGATCTTGAAGCCCGCGGCCGCGATCGCCGCGGCATCGCCGTCGACGATCGTGCCCGCCACCTCCAGGCCCGGCAGGTCCGAGGCGCCCGGCGGCACCGGGTAGTGGCCTTTGCGCTGCAGCACATCGGGCCGGTTCACGCCCGACGCCGCCACGCGGATCAGCAACTCGCCCGCGCCGGCGACCGGCGCCGGCCGTTCGGCCGGCTTCAGTACCTCGGGCGCCCCATAACCCGTGATCTCGATGGCTTTCATGCGCGGCTCGCCGGCCTCGTCACTCCACCGGACGCGGCTCGCGCGCCTCGCGCGGTTCGCGCTCCAGCAGTGCCTTCATCGACAGCTTGACGCGGCCCTTCTCGTCGGTCTCGAGCACCTTGACCTTCACGACCTGGCCTTCCTTCAGGTAGTCGGTGACCTTCTCGACCCGCTCGTGGGCGATCTGGCTGATGTGCAGCAAACCATCCTTGCCCGGCAGCAGGTTCACGAGCGCGCCGAAGTCGAGGATCTTCGTGATCGGGCCTTCGTAGACCTTGCCGACTTCGACCTCGGCGGTGATCTCCTCGATGCGCTTCTTCGCGTGTTCGGCCTTGGTCGCGTCGGTCGACGCGATCGTGATCGTGCCGTCCTCGGCGATGTCGATCGTCGTGCCGGTCTCTTCGGTCAGCGCGCGGATCGTCGCGCCGCCCTTGCCGATCACGTCGCGGATCTTCTCCGGGTTGATCTTCATCGTGTACAGGCGCGGTGCGAACTGCGAGACCTCGGTCTTCGCGCCACCCATCGCCTCGGTCATCTTGCCGAGGATGTGCAGCCGCGCTTCCTTGGCCTGCGCCAGCGCGACCTGCATGATCTCCTTCGTGATGCCCTGGATCTTGATGTCCATCTGCAGCGCGGTCACGCCGCCCATCGTGCCGGCCACCTTGAAGTCCATGTCGCCGAGGTGATCCTCGTCGCCCAGGATGTCGGTCAGCACCGCGAAGCGGTTGCCGTCCTTGATCAGGCCCATCGCGATGCCGGCGACGTGCGCCTTCAGCGGCACGCCGGCGTCCATCAGCGCGAGGCAGCCGCCGCACACCGACGCCATCGATGACGAGCCGTTCGACTCGGTGATCTCGGAGACCACGCGCATCGAGTACGGGAACTCGGCCTTGTCGGGCAGCACCGCGACCAGCGCGCGCTTGGCGAGGCGGCCGTGGCCGATCTCGCGCCGCTTCGGCGAGCCGACGCGGCCGGTCTCGCCCGTCGCGAAGGGCGGCATGTTGTAGTGGAGCATGAAGTGCTCGCTGAACTCGCCGGCCAGCGCATCGATCTTCTGCGCGTCGCGGTCGGTGCCCAGCGTCGCGGCGACCAGCGCCTGCGTCTCGCCGCGGGTGAACAGCGCCGAGCCGTGCACGCGCGGCAGCACGCCGTTGCGGATCTCGATCGGGCGCACGGTGCGGGTGTCGCGCCCGTCGATGCGCGGCTCGCCGGCGAGGATCTGGCTGCGCACGATGCGCGCTTCGATCTCGAACAGGATGTTGTCCAGGCCGACCTTGTCGAATGCGACGTTGTCGCCTTCGAGCGCGGCCGCGGTCGCGGCCGAGACGGCGCGGGTCGCTTGCGTACGGGCTTGCTTCGAGCGGATCTGATAGGCCTCGCGCAGCGGGCCTTCGGCCAGGCTCGCGACCTTCGCGATGAAGGCTTCGTCCTTCGCCGGCGCGGTCCAGTCCCAGGCCGGCTTGCCGGCGTCGCGAACGAGCTCATGGATCGCGTTGATCGCGATGTTGCCCTGCTCGTGGCCGAACACCACGCCGCCCAGCATCACCTCTTCGCTGAGCTGCTGCGCTTCGGACTCGACCATCAGCACGGCCGCTTCGGTGCCGGCGACGACCAGGTCCATCTGCGATTCGGCGAGCTGCGCCTTGGTCGGGTTCAGCACGTACTGACCGTTGAGGTAACCGACGCGCGCCGCGCCGATCGGGCCGTTGAACGGGATGCCGCTGATCGCCAGCGCCGCGCTCGCGCCGATCAGGGCCGGGATGTCGGCCGCGACCTCCGGGTTCAGCGACAGCACGTGGATCACGACCTGCACTTCGTTGTAGAAGCCGTCCGGGAACAGCGGGCGCAGCGGGCGGTCGATCAGGCGCGAGGTCAGCGTCTCGAGCTCGCTCGGCCGGCCTTCACGCTTGAAGAAGCTGCCGGGGATCTTGCCGGCCGCGTAGGTCTTCTCGATGTAGTCGACGGTCAGCGGGAAGAAGTCCTGACCCGGCTTGGCGTTCTTCGCGCCGACGACGGTCGCGAGGATCACGGTGTCCTCGACGTTGACGATCACCGCGCCGCTGGCCTGGCGCGCGATCTCGCCGGTTTCCAGCGTGACGCTGTGCTGACCCCATTGGAAGGTCTTCGTGACTTTGTTGAACATGCTCATGCGTGTCTCTCCGTGGGTGGTGGAGGAACTGGAGCTTCGCGGCGGGATGCCATTCCAAGGGTGCTCCATGCCCGAGCGGGCCGGATGGAACATCGGTGGAATGACACAGCACTGCCGGCGAATCCGGCTCCTGGTGGGTGGCAGAAAGGCAAAGAGCCTGTGCTGGCGGATTCCAGACAGGCTCTCGTGTTCCGCTCGCTTTTACTTACGCAGACCCAGTTTCTGGATCAGCGCCGTGTAACGCTCGGCGTCGCGGTCTTTCAGGTAGGCCAGCAGGCTCTTGCGCTGGTTGACCATCTTCAGCAGGCCGCGGCGGCCGTGGTGGTCCTTCAAGTGGGTCTTGAAGTGCGGGGTGAGCTCGTTGATGCGAGCGGTCAGCAGCGCGACCTGGACTTCGGGCGATCCGGTGTCGTGGGCACTGCGGGCGTTGGCCTTGACGATCTCGGCCTTGTCGATATTGGGCATGACTCGTTTCCTCGTGTATGAAACCGAGCCGCACGCCATGGGCGCACCTGCCGCGGTTTCGAGACTTCACTTGCGAACGCCGGTGAAACCGACCAGCGCCGTGCTTGGGTGCTCCGCGCTGCGGCGAAGAGGCCGCCACCGCGCAAAACCGAAAGATTATAGCCGCAGATGCCGTCGCAGCCGCCCGACCCCCTCGGTCAGCCGCTCCGGCGCCTTGGACGCGAAGCACCAGCGCAGCCAGCCCTCGGCCTCGGCGCCAAACGCGACGCCGGGCGCCAGGCCCAGCCCCGCCTCGGTGACCAGCTGCTTCGCGAACGCGAGCGAATCGTCCTGCCCGTCGACACGGAAGAACGCATACATGCCGCCGGCCGGCACCGCGACCTGCACGCCCGGCAGCGCCGCGAGCTGGGGCAGCAGCGTGTCGCGGCAGTTCTTCAGCCGCTGGATGAGCCCGGGCACGAAGTCGGCCGCACCGGCCAGCGCAGCCAACCCGGCGCGCTGCACGAAGACCGGCGCGCACGAGGTGTTGAACTCGATCAGCTTGCCGACTGCATCGGTCAGCGCCGGCGGCAGCACCAGCCAGCCGAGCCGCCATCCCGTCATCAGGAAGCTCTTCGAGAAGCTGTGCACGACGATCAGGCGATCGTCGGGCTCCGCGATGTCGAGGAAGCTGGGGGCGCAGGCGCCATCGAAGTAGACCCGCTCGTAGACCTCGTCGGCGACGATCCACGTCCCGGTGCGCCGGCAATGCTCGAGCATGGCCTGCTGTTCGGCGCGCGTCAGCGTCCAGCCGGTCGGGTTGTTCGGTGCGTTGACCAGCAGCACCTTGCTCTGCGGCGTGACCGCGGCCAGCAGCGCATCCAGATCGAGCGTCCACGCGCCGCCGCGCGGCGTCAGCGAGACGCGCGTGACATGGGCGCCGAGAATCGCCGGCTGTGCCGTCAGGTTCGGCCACACCGGCACGACCGCGACGACCTCGTCGCCAGCGCCGACCAGGGTCTGCATCGCCAGCATCAGCGCACTGACGCCGGAGGACGTGACCCCGATCCGCTCGGCGCCGACCGGCCGGTGCAGCGCACTGACATAGCCGGACAGCGCCGTGCGCAGTTCAGGCAGCCCGAGGTTGTGCGCGTAGAAGGTCTCGCCGTCCTGCAGCGAGCGCACCGCGGCCTCGCGGATGAAGTCGGGCGTGACCTCGTCGCTCTCGCCGAACCAGAACGGCAGCACGTCGCTGCGGCCCAGGCCGGCGTTCGCCACCTCGCGGATCTTCGAGGCGGGCAGTTCGGCGATCACGGGTCTCATCGGGGCATCCTGTTCAGGTTGGATTGACGATAGCGAGCATCAAGGCAGCGCCGGTCGCTGCATCGTGCAGCGCATCGGCTGTTCGGTCTCGGATGGCGCCAGGTAGCGCACCGTGCGGAACCCATAGCCCGAACCTTCATTGTCGTGCGCCACGCCGGCCTCGCCCTGGCGCCGCATCACGCTGACGTACAGCGGCTGGATGAACTGGTGATCCGACGCGCGCATGACGCCGTCGTGCACGCCGCCCAGGCCCGACGTTTTCGGATCGACCCGCAGGCCCTCGAGCGCACGTGCGACCGCGACCGCATCGGTGCTGTGCGCGCGCTCGATCGCCGCGGCCAGCATCTCGACCATCACCTGCATGCGCGCGTGCACGTAGTCGTCGCGCGGGTTCGGGAAGCGCTGGCGGAACTGGGCATAGAAGCGCTCGGAGCTCGCGGTCCCGACGTTGGGGTGCCACTCGGCCACCGCGAGCAGTCGTCCGACGCCGGCCTCGCCGATCGCCGCCGGCGCGCCGAGCGCATTGCCGTAGAAGGTGTAGAAGCTCGCATCGACGCCGGCCTCGCGCGCCGCCTTGATCAGCAAGGTCAGGTCGTTGCCCCAATTGCCGGTGAGCACCGCATCGGCGCCGCTGGCCTTGATCTTCGCCGCGTACGGCAGGAAGTCCTTGACGCGGCCCAGCGGGTGCAGCTCGTCGCCGACGATGCGGATGTCGGGCCGCTTCGCTGCCAAGCTGCGGCGCGCCTCGCGCAGCACGTGCTGGCCGAAGCTGTAGTCCTGGCCGATTAAATAGACCGAGTGCACGCGCTTGTCGTCGCGCAGCACGTCGGTCAGCGCCGAGAGCCGCATGTCGGCATGCGCGTCGAAGCGGAAGTGCCAGAAGCTGCACAGCTCGTTCGTCAGCGTCGGGTCGACCGCCGAGTAGTTGAGGAACAGCGCGCGATGCGCCGGGTCGCGCTCGTTGTGCTTGTTCAGCGCGTCGATCAGCGCGGCCGCCGTCGCCGAGCTGTTGCCCTGGGTGACGAAGCTGGCGCCGCCGTCGAGCGCGGCCTTCAGCATCGCCAGCGCTTCTTCGTTGTTGCCTTTGCTGTCGTAGCGCACCAGCCGCAGCGGCCGCGCACCACCCTGCACGGCCGGCAGCTTGACGCCGCCGCGTGCGTTGACCCGTTCAACCGCGATCAGCAGGTTGCGATAGGCCGCCTCGCCGCCGTTGCCCAGACTGCCCGACAGCCCTTCGATCATCGCAAGCGTGATCGGCTCCGCGGCACGTGCCTGCGGGCCTGCCAACCAACCGATCGCCGCGAGCAGCGCAGCCCCCCACAACTTCCCACGACCCGGCTTGCGCATCGAATTTCAAGTCCCTTGAAAACAAAAATGCCGCTCCAACTTCAGCGGCATGGTTGCTGCGCGGTTGCAGCGACGAAACAACCTGGATTCTAAGGAGAGTCTCATGTTTGTCCTGCCCCTGACCCGCAGCATCGCCCCCAGCCGCGTCGCAACGCCTTCACTGGTGCGCGCATTCGACCGGCTGTTCGACGACTCGTTCGACCGCTACTTCGGCGGCGCCGGCGACGCCTCGCGCGTCCCCGCGCTGGACGTCAGCGAAACCGATACGCACTACGTGATCGCACTCGACGTGCCGGGCGTCACGCGCGATCAGCTGAAGGTGACGGTCGAAGGCCGCCGCGTCGGCGTCGAGACCATCGCCGAGGCGAAGCGTGACGAGAACGTTGACGGCGCCGCTGCCGACGCGAAGAAGGATGCCGCCCCGCGCGTGCTCTACCGCGAGCGCAGCACCGTGCGCTACGCGCGCACCGTGAGCCTGCCGGCCGAAGTCGACCAGGCGGCGTCGCAAGCGAAGTTCGAGAACGGCGTGCTGACGCTGACGCTCGCGAAGAAGGTGCCGGCCGGCGCGACGCAGATTCGCATCGCGTAATCGAAGGCGCCCAGCGCCTTCAGCTCGCCGACACGTCGGCGAGCGGCCAACGCGGCACGACGCCGAACGCGCGATCGTGTTGCGGCTGCGCGATGCCGCGCTGCAGCCGCATCGCCGCGGCGAGCGCGATCATCGCGCCATTGTCGGTACACAGCGCCAGCTCCGGGTAGTGAACCCGGACCTGGCGATTGCCGCATTCGGCATCCAGGCGCTCGCGCAACTGCACGTTCGCGCCGACACCACCGGCCACGACCAGACGCTTCAGCCCGGTCGCACGCAGCGCCTTCAAGGTCTTCGCGACCAGCACATCGACGATGGCACGCTGTGCTGCGGCCGCCAGATCGGCACGCTCCTGCTCGCAAACGTTGCTGCCGAGCTTGAGCACCTGCGTGCGCACCGCCGTCTTCAGACCGGCGAACGAAAAGTCCAGATCGCCGCTGTGCAGCAGCGGCCGCGGCAGCTCGAACGCA
>DATEFR010000329.1:0-7791 GCA_035280545.1 Burkholderiaceae bacterium
GCACCGCCGCGACCAGCGCGGCGCCCGGGTCGCTGATTGCCGGCGTGCCGGCGTCGCTGACGTAGGCGACCCGCTCGCCGCGTGCGAGCCGTTCGAGCACCGCCGCGGCCGCTGCGCGCTCGTTGTGCTCGTGCAGCGCCAGCAGCGGCGTGTCCGTGATGCCGAGCTGGCGCAGCAGCGGCGCAGTGTGGCGCGTGTCCTCGCAGGCGATCGCGTCGACCAGAGCGAGCACGTGGATCGCACGCAGGCTCAGGTCGGCGAGGTTGCCGATCGGCGTCGCGACCACGTACAGTGCCCCGGTCGGATAGCGCTGCGCCCCGGCCGCATTCGCGGCAGCCTGGCGCAACAACGAAGCATCGAGGGTGGTCACGATCGTGTCGGCTGAGAAAGAGGCGAAGACGGTTGCCGCGACGACCAAGGCGCGTGGCGACGCCGCCGAGGCGCGGGCGCTGGCGCATCTGCAGCGCCACGGGCTGTCGCTGGTGCAGCGCAATTATCGGGTCGCGGCCGGGCCGCATGCGCGCGGCGGTGAAGTCGACCTGATCCTGCGCGATCGCGATGGCACGTTGGTGTTCGTGGAGGTTCGAGCGCGCCGCAGCGCGACCCACGGCGGCGCCGCGGCCAGCGTCGTCGCGGGCAAGCAGCGACGCCTCGTGTTCGCGGCGACGCACTACCTGAGCCGGCTGGGCAGCCGGCCGCCGCCGTGCCGCTTCGATGTCGTCGCGATCGACGGCGACGACGTTCAGTGGTTGCGGGCCGCGTTCGATGCCAACTGATATTCGGTACTACCGTTGGGAACCGGGGCCGTCACAACCGTGTCTTATGATCCGTGACCATGCTTGAACAACGTATCCAGCAGCAATTCTTCGACAGCGCCGACCTGAAGTACGCTGCTGCGGAAGTGCTCTCCAAGCCGATTGCCGACGCGGTCAACGCGCTGGTCGGCTGCATCACCGCAGGCGGCAAGGTGCTCGCCTGCGGCAACGGCGGCTCGGCCGGCGATGCGCAGCATTTCGCAGCCGAGTTCATCGGCCGCTTCGAGCGCGAGCGTCCCGGCCTGGCCGCGATCGCGCTGACCACCGACAGCTCCATCCTCACGGCGATCGGCAACGACTACGCGTTCGACGTCGTGTTCTCGAAGCAGGTGCAGGCGCTGGGCAACCCCGGCGACGTACTGCTGGCGATCAGCACCAGCGGCAACTCGGCCAACGTGATCGCCGCGATCGAAGCCGCTCGCGCAAAGGACATGACCGTGATCGCGCTGACCGGGCGCAAGGGCGGCCGCATACGCGAGCTGCTGACCGAAACCGACGTGCACATCTGCGTTCCGCACGAGCGCACCGCACGCATCCAGGAAGTGCATCTGCTCGTGCTGCATTGCATGTGCGACGCGGTGGACCTGCAACTGCTGGGCGAACAGGAGAACACATGACCGTGATGAAGCCGAAGGCCGACTCCGTGGGCCACCGTGCCGGCGGGCGGGGTGTCGTCATGGGACCCTCGATTCGTTTGACCGTGCTGCTCGGCACGCTGGCGGGCGCGAGCCTGCTCAGTGGCTGCGCCGCGGTGCTCCTGGGCGGTGCCGCCGTCGGCACTGCGATGGTCGTGACCGACCGGCGCACGTCCGGCGCGCAGGTCGACGATCAGGCGATCGAGCTGAAGGCGGTCAACCGCATCAATGAAGTGCTGGGCGAGCGCGGCCGCGCGATCGTCACGAGCTTCAACCGGCTGGTGCTGATCACCGGCGAGGTCCCGAACGAAGCCGACAAGGCCGCGGTCGAGCAGGCGGTGTCGCGCATCGAGAACGTGCGCTCCGTCGTCAACGAGCTCGCGATCGCGCCGGCCGCCTCGTTGGGCACGCGGTCGAGCGACACGCTGATCACCAGCAAGGTCAAAGCCAGCCTGATCGACGCGAAGGACCTGCAGGTGAACGCATTCAAGGTCGTCACCGAACGCGGCGTCGTCTACCTGATGGGCCGCGTGACCGATCGCGAAGCCAACCGCGCATCCGACGTGTCGCGCGGCGTCAGCGGTGTGCAGAAGGTCGTGCGCGTGTTCGAGGTGGTCAGCGAAGCCGAGCTGGCCGGCACGCAGCCGACGCCGCCGCCGGTCAAGTAAGGCGCGCGGTCAGCTCAGGCGCTTCAGCAGGCTCGAGGTATCGAGCCGATTCCCGCCCTGCGCCTGGATGTCGGCGTAGAACTGATCGACCAGCGCCGTGACCGGCATGCGCGCGCCGTTGCGCTTGGCTTCGTCGAGCACGAGCCCGAGGTCCTTGCGCATCCAGTCGACCGCGAAGCCGAAGTCGAATTTGTCCGCGAGCATCGTCGGGCCGCGATTGTCCATTTGCCAGCTTTGGGCGGCGCCCTTGCCGATCACGTCGAGCACGGCCTTCATGTCGAGCCCGGCCTTCTGGCCAAAGGCGATTGCCTCGGCCAATCCCTGCAGCAGCCCGGCGATCGCGGTTTGATTGACCATCTTCGCGAGCTGGCCGGCGCCGCTGGGCCCGAGCAAGGTCACGGCCTTGGCGAACGCCAGCGCGACCGGCTTGATAGTTTCGAACGCCGCCGCATTGCCGCCGCACATCACGGTCAACGCGCCGTTGATCGCACCGAGGTTGCCGCCGGAAACCGGGGCGTCGATGAACTGGAGGCCGCGTGCCGTGGCTGCCGCGCTCAGCTCGCGCGCCACCGCGGCCGACGCGGTCGTGTGGTCGACGAGGATCGCGCCCGGTTTCATCCCGGCAAAAGCGCCGCCGTCGCCGAGCACGACCGAACGCAGGTCGTCGTCGTTGCCCACGCAGGCGAACACGATGTCGGCGCCTTGCGCCGCCTCGCGCGGCGTTGCGGCATGGGCGTGACCATGCTCGGCGACCCATTGCGCCGCCTTCGCCGCGCTGCGGTTGTAGACGCACACGCGGTGCCCGGCGCGCGCCAGGTGCGCGGCCATCGGATAGCCCATCACCCCCAGACCGAGGAACGCGACGCCGTGCGGCGCGATCGGATCGTAGGTTCTGCTGCTGCTGCTCATCGAACGGTCCTGCCTCAAAAAGGAAACGGCCTCGAACGAGGCCGTTTCGAGTGAACGATGCGGGCGACTATACGATCGTCAGGTGCTCGGTACCGGCCGCGAGGTCGGTCGAGCGCGCGCGCTGGCTGTGCAGTTTGATCTGCAGCCGCAGGTCGTTGACCGAGTCGGCGTTGCGCAGCGCATCCTCGAACGTCACCGCGTGGCCTTCGTAGAGATCGAACAGCGCCTGGTCGAAGGTCTGCATGCCGAGCTCGCGCGAGCGCTTCATGATCTCCTTGATCTCGGCGACCTCGCCCTTGAAGATCAGGTCGGAGATCAGCGGCGTGTTCAGCATGATCTCGACCGCGGCGACCCGCCCGCGCCCTTCCTGGCGCGGCAGCAGGCGCTGCGAGACCATCGCCTTCAGGTTGAGCGACAAGTCCATCAGCAGCTGCTGGCGCCGTTCCTCGGGGAAGAAGTTGATGATCCGGTCCAGCGCCTGGTTCGCGCTGTTCGCGTGCAGCGTCGCCATGCACAGGTGGCCGGTTTCGGCGAACGCCACCGCGTGCTCCATCGTTTCGCGGTCGCGGATTTCGCCCATCAGGATCACGTCCGGCGCCTGGCGCAGCGTGTTCTTCAGCGCCTGCTCCCAGCCGTCGGTGTCGATGCCGACTTCGCGCTGCGTGATGATGCAGTTCTTGTGCGGATGCACGAACTCGACCGGGTCCTCGATCGTGATGATGTGGCCGTACGAGTTCTCGTTGCGGTAGTCGACCATCGCGGCGAGCGACGTGCTCTTGCCCGAGCCGGTCGCGCCGACCAGGATCACCAGGCCGCGCTTGGCGACCGAGATGTCCTTCAGCACCTGCGGCAGGTTCATCGAATCGATGGTCGGCAGGGTCTGCGGGATCGTTCTCATCACCAGGCCGACGTTGCCCTGCTGCACGAAGGCGTTGACCCGGAAGCGCCCGATGCCCTGCGGCGCCACGGCGAAGTTGCACTCCTTCGTGCGCTCGAACTCGGCGGCCTGCTTGTCGTTCATCACCGCCCGGGTCAGCGCGAGCGTGTGCTGGCCGGTCAGCGGCTGCGGCGAGACTTTCGTGACCTTGCCGTCGACTTTGATCGCGGGCGGGAAATCCGCGGTGAGAAACAGGTCCGAACCGTTGCGCGACACCATCAGCCGCAGCAGGTCGTTGACGAACTTCGATGCCTGGTCGCGTTCCATATCGCTAGTCCTTCTCAGCCGGGGAAGTTCTCGGGGAACTTGGCCTTGCCGCGGGCTTCGGCCGGAGACACCAGGTTGCGCCGCACGAGGTCGGCCAGGTTCTGGTCCAGCGTCTGCATGCCCATCGCGTTGCCGGTCTGGATCGCCGAATACATCTGGGCGATCTTGGCTTCGCGGATCAGGTTCCGGATCGCCGCGGTGCCCAGCATGATCTCGTGCGCGGCGAGCCGGCCCGAGCCGTCCTTGGTCTTGCACAAGGTCTGCGAGATCACGCCGATCAGCGACTCGGAGAGCATCGCGCGGACCATCTCCTTCTCGGCCGCGGGGAACACGTCGACCACGCGGTCGATGGTCTTCGCGGCGCTCGAGGTGTGCAGCGTGCCGAACACCAGGTGGCCGGTTTCGGCCGCGGTCAGCGCGAGGCGGATCGTCTCGAGGTCGCGCATTTCGCCGACGAGGATCGCGTCCGGATCCTCGCGCAGCGCCGAGCGCAGCGCGTTCGCGAACGACAGCGTGTGCGGGCCGACCTCGCGCTGGTTGATCAGGCACTTCTTCGACTCGTGCACGAACTCGATCGGGTCCTCGACCGTCAGCACGTGGCCGAATTCGTTTTCGTTCAGGTGATTGACCATCGCGGCGAGCGTGGTCGACTTGCCCGAGCCGGTCGGCCCGGTCACGAGCACCAGGCCGCGCGGCTTCAACGCGAGCTCGGCGAAGACTTTCGGCGCATTGAGCTGCTCGAGCGTCAGGATCTTCGACGGAATCGTCCGGAACACCGCGCCGGCGCCGCGATTCTGGTTGTAGGCGTTGACGCGAAAGCGCGCGAGGCCCTGGATCTCGAACGAGAAGTCGCACTCCAGCGTCTCCTCGTACGCCTTGCGCTGCGCGTCGTTCATGATGTCGTAGACCATCGCGTGGACCGACTTGTGGTCCAGCGGATCGACATTGATGCGGCGCACGTCGCCATGCACGCGGATCATCGGCGGCAGCCCGGCCGACAGGTGCAAGTCCGACGCCTTGTTCTTGACCGAAAACGCGAGCAGTTGGGTGATGTCCATGAGTCCTGCAATGGGGTACGACGACGTGGGCCGTGTTGGGTGCCCGTGGAGCCGGGCCGTCGAGAGGGCCGGGCCGGTTCCTCGCGCTCGCGCTGCGGGATACTCTGTCGACGGATTATGGCGATGATTGAAGACAACGTACAACAAGTGCTGGGCCGCATTGCACATGCTTGCGCGGCCGCTGCGAGGCCCGTGCAAAGCGTCACGTTGCTCGCCGTCAGCAAGACCGTGCCCGCCGCGACGGTGAGGGATGCCTACAACGCCGGGCTGCGGCGCTTCGGCGAGAACTACGTGCAGGAAGGGCTCGCGAAGATCGCCGCGTTGGCCGATCTGAGGGCGCAGATCGAGTGGCATCTGATCGGCCCGCTGCAGTCGAACAAGACCCGGGCGGTCGCCGAGGCATTCGACTGGGTGCACAGCGTCGACCGGGTGAAGATCGCGCAGCGCCTGGCGGAGCAGCGGCCCGACGCGCTGCCGCCGCTGAACGTCTGCCTGCAGGTCAACATCAGCGGCGAGGCCAGCAAGAACGGGCTCACGCCGGGCGAAGTGGCCGAAGTCGCCCGCGAGGTCGCGAAGCTGCCGCGGCTGCGGCTGCGCGGGCTGATGGCGATTCCCGAGCCGGCCGGCGACCTCACGGCGCAACGTGCGCCGCACCGCGCGCTGCGCGGGCTGTTCGAGTCCTTGCAGGCGCAGGGCCTGGCGCTCGACACGCTGTCGATGGGCATGAGTGCCGACCTGGAAGCGGCCGTGCTCGAGGGCGCGACGATCGTGCGGATCGGCTCGGCGATCTTCGGCGCGCGCGCCTAGGCGGCACGCAGCCTGAGCGAACGGCCGCGCCAGAACACGACCACGTTGCCGAGCGCGACCAGCAGCAGCCCGATCAGGCCGGCCGTGCTCCAGTGATAGCCCTCGACCCACGCCGAGATGTTCAGCGCGACCACGGGAAACAGCACCGTGCAGTACGCGGCCCGGTCGGCGCCCATGCGCCCGACCAGCGTCAGGTAGGCGGTGAAGCCGATCACCGAGCCGGGGATCGCGAGGTACAGCCAGGCGCCGAGGTAGGTGGGCGAGGCATCGAACGCGGGTGCCTGGCCCGTCACCAGTGCGCCGAGCGCGACCAGCGTGGCGCCGATCGCCATCGCGCTCGTGTTGGTCTGCAGCGGGCTCTGGCCGAGCTTCTGCATCGCGCCCGACAGCAGGTTGCCGAGCGAGAAGCAGTACGTGCCGGCGAGGGCGAGCGCCAGCCCCCAGAGCGTCTGCGGGCGGTCCAGGTCCTTCAGCATCTCGGTGCCGAACAGCAGCAGCAGGCCGGCCAGGCCGAGCACCGCGCCGGCCAGCACGCGCGGCGCGATCGGCTTGCCCTGGAACAGCCGGCCGTTCAGCGCGTTCCAGGCCGGCGCGGTCGAGAAGCACACGGCCACCAGGCCGCTCGCGATCCACTGGCTCGCGAGCAGGAAGCAGATGAAGTTCAGGCAGAACAGGCACAGCCCCTGCGCCAGCAGGTGCGGCCAAATCGTGCGTGGCGGCACGCGCCATTGCTTGCGCCAGACCAGCCACACGAGCAGCACCGCCGCGGCGAGCCAGAAGCGGTAGGCGATCGACCAGGCGATCGGCACGACGCCGAGCTGCAGCTTCAGCGCGATCCACGTCGTGCCCCAGATGAGCACGGTCAGCAGGTACAGCAGGGCGTTGGTCATGGCGCGGAGCATGCGCTGCCGCGTGCTGCGCGCGTGGCAGGAACTTGCGCTTTTGTCGCGTGCGCGCGGGTGCGCCCGGCGCCTCCGCTTATGCTGCCGGCATGACACCCGAGCTTGCGCAGTTCACCGTCAGCGCCGAGCTGCTGCGCTCGCGGGCGCGCCTCGAGCGCGCCCAGGCCCTGCCGGCCGGGGCCTGGCTGGCCCACTGGCACAACGCCGACACCGAGGCCGTGTATCGGCAGCCGACGCACCACACGCTGTCGTTCTATCTCGACGGCGGCCACGCGGTGCGTTGCCACGAGGCGCCGGATGCACGCGGCGAGCCCGGCGTGTTGTGCCTGCTCCCCGCCGGCCACGACTCGCGCTGGGACGTCAACGGCTCGCTCCAGCTGCTGCACCTGTACCTGCCGCAGCTCGACCTGGCCCGGGCCGCCGAACGCTGGTTCGATCTCGACCCGCGGCTGGCGACGCTGGCCGAGCGCATCTACTTCCGCGACGCGCGTCTGGCCGCGCTGTGCGGCCGGATCGCGATGCTCGACTGGCAAGCCACCGACGCCCCGCTGCTGCTCCAGCTGCTCGCGCTCGACGTCCAGGCGCGCCTGCTCGAGGGCTTCGCCGTGCATCGGCGGCCGCTGCCGGCGTTGCGCGGCGGACTCGCGCCCGCGGCCCGGCGCCGTGTGCTCGAGCGCATCGAGGCAAGCTTCGCCGAGCCCGGCGGCCAGGCGCCCAGCCTCGCGGCATTGGCGCAGGCGGCCCGCCTCTCCGAGTACCACTTCGCGCGCATGTTCAAGGCGAGCTTCGGCTG
>DATEFR010000330.1:0-6699 GCA_035280545.1 Burkholderiaceae bacterium
ACGGCCGGGCGGTCCTGAGACCATGTGCCAGCTGCTCGGCATGAACGCCAACACGCCGACCGACGTGATGTTCAGCTTCACCGGCTTCTCGACCCGGGCCGACGAGCACAAGGACGGTTTCGGCATCGCCTTCTTCGAGGGCGCAGGCGTGCGGCTGATGGTCGATGCGCAAAGCGCGCGCCATTCGCCGATCGCCGAGATGGTGCGGCGCTACCCGATCAAGAGCGACAACATCGTCGCGCACATCCGCAAGGCGACGCAGGGCCGCATCGCGCTCGAGAACACGCACCCGTTCGTGCGCGAGCTGTGGGGCCGCTACTGGGTGTTCGCGCACAACGGCGACCTGAAGGGCTACGCGCCGCGGCTGCACGGCGCGTTCCGCCCGGTCGGCGAGACCGACAGCGAGCGTGCGTTCTGCTGGCTGATGCAGGAGCTCGCGAAAGCACACGCGAGCGTGCCGCCGGTGGCCGAGCTGACCGCGACGCTGTCCGAGCTCGTGCCGGTCATCGCCGCGCACGGCACCTTCAACTTCACGCTGTCGAACGGCCAGGCCCTGTGGGCGCATTGTTCGACCCACCTGCATCACCTGGTGCGCCAGCATCCGTTCACGCGCGCGTCGCTGCAGGACGAGGACGTGACCGTCGACTTCGCCGAGCTCACCTCGGCGCGCGACCGGGTCGTGGTCGTGGTGACCGAGCCGCTGACGCATGACGAGATCTGGCAGCCGTTCGCGCCCGGCGAGCTGCGCGTGTTCGTCGACGGCGCGCCGGTCGCGGCCGCCTGAGCCGGCTCGGCCGACCCCCTGGGTGAGGGGCCACAGCGGCCCGTCTGGCGTCTTGCGGTGAACATGAAATCGGGCAAACTGCTGTTTTCCCCGCGCCAGCACCGCTCGCGCGTCGCGTCTGATCCCTGCAGCCGCGTCTTCGTTCTCGTCGCCTGCTTCCCCCCGCCCGATGCCCACCGCTCTGATTGCCGATGACGAAGTTGCGCCGCGCGCGCAACTGGTCGCCGAATTGCAGCGCGACTGGCCGGAGCTGCAGGTGGTGCAGGAGTGCGCGAACGGCGTCGATGCCTGGGACGCCTTCCTCGAGCACGAGCCGCAGGTCTGCTTCCTGGACGTCCGCATGCCGGGGCTGACCGGAATCGAGGTCGCGCAACGCATACGCGCGCGGGCCCACATCGTTTTCATCGCCGGGTACGGCGACCATGCGCTGGCCGCGTTCGATGCCGGTGCGGTCGACTACGTGCTCAAGCCCTTCGACGGCGAGCGTCTCGCGCAGGCCTGCCATCGGGTCAAGGCGCGGCTGGTCGCGACGCCGAGCGCCGCGCCGGTCGACCTGCAGTCGCTCCTGACCCAGCTCGTCGGGCAGGTGCGCAAGCCCTCGCCGCTCGAGGTGATCCAGGCCGGCGTCGGCAAGGAGTTGCGGCTCGTGCGAGTCGAGGATGTCGTCTACTTCGAATCGGACAACCGCTACACGCGTGTCGTCTACGACGGCAGCGAGGCGGTGGTCCGCACGCCGCTGAAGGAACTGCTCGCGCAGCTCGATTCGAACCGCTTCTGGCAGGTGCATCGCTCGCTGGTCGTCAACCAGCGTCACATCGCAGGCGCCGAGCGCGTGAACGACAGCACGATGGTGCTGTCGCTGCGCGGGCGAGACGAGAAGCTTCCGGTCTCGCCGCATTTCCAGAGCCTGTTCCAGGCTGCCTGACGCGCGGGCCGTGTTCAAATGCCGCCCACGCGGCATGGCCGCACCATCGTCATCACGAGACCACGCCCGGCCCAGTCCGATCCTCATCTCATGACCGCCCCTGCCACGCCGACCCCCCGTTTCGACACCTTCTACCGCTACGACGAACTGACCCGGCTGCTGTTCGACTACGCCGATGCGCACCCCGCGCTGCTGACGGTGACCTCGATCGGCAAGAGCTTCGAGGGCCGCGACATCTGGGTCGCCGCGGTCACCAGCAGCGCCACGGGCCCGGACACCGACAAGCCGGCGTTCTGGGTCGACGGCAACATCCACGCCGCCGAGCTGACCGCGAGCACCGCGGTGCTGTACTACCTGCACCAGCTCGTCACCGGCTACGGCCACGACCCGCAGATCACGCACCTGCTGGACACGCGCGCCGTCTACCTGTGCCCACGCCTGAACCCCGACGGCGCCGAGCTCGCGCTGGCCGATCGGCCGCGCCACATCCGCTCGAGCACGCGGCGCTATCCGTTCGACGAGGAGCCGGTCGACGGCCTGCGCGTCGAGGACGTGGACGGCGACGGCCGCGTGCTGTTCATGCGCGTGCCCGACCCGCACGGCGGCTACAAGAAGAGCGAGCACGACCCGCGCCTGATGGTGCCGCGCCGCCCCGGCGAGTTCGGCGGCGAGTACTACCGGTTGATGCCCGAGGGCACGCTGATCAACTACGACGGGCTGACGATCAACGTCAACCGCGACGCCGAAGGGCTGGACCTGAACCGCAACTTCCCGGCCGCGTGGCGCCAGGAGTTCGAGCAGGTCGGCGCGGGCGAGTACCCGGCGAGCGAGCCCGAGGTCAAGGCGATGGTCGACTTCGTGGTCGCGCACCCGAACATCGGCGCGGCGGTCAGCTACCACACGCACAGCGGCGTGATCCTGCGGCCCATGGGCACGGCCAGCGACGACGACATGATCCCCGAGGACCTGTGGTCCTTCAGACGCTTCAGCACGCTGGGCACCGAGCTGACCGGCTACCCCGCGGTCAGCATCTGGCACGACTTCAAGTACCACCCGAAGGAAACGATAGGCGGCACGCAGGACTGGTTCTACGAGCACCTCGGGGCGCTGTTCTGGGTGGTCGAGCTGTGGGCGCCGAACCGCGAGGCCGGCATCGCCGACTACAAGTGGATCGACTGGTACCGCGACCACCCGGTCGAGGACGACCTGAAGCTGCTGAAGTGGAGCGACGAGCAGTGCGCCGGCCAGGCGCACGTGGACTGGAAGCCGCATCTGCACCCGCAGCTCGGCGCGGTCGAGATCGGTGGCTGGGACAAGATGAACTACTGGCGCAACCCGCCGCCGCATCTGCGCGAACGCGAAGTCGCACGCTTTCCGGCGTGGATGACGCAGCTTGCGTTGTCGTTGCCGCGGCTCGAGCTGGTGCGAACCGAGGTGCGCGCGCTGGGCCCGGACACCTGGCGCATCCGCTTCGCGGTCGGCAACGCCGGCTGGCTGCCGGCCTATGTGACCAAACGCGCGCTCGAGCGCAAGACCGTGCGCGGCGTGATCTTCGAGATCCATCTGCCCGAGGGCAATCCGGAGATCTCGCTGATCGGCGGCAAGTCGCGCGTCGAGGGCGCGCAGCTCGAGGGCCATGCGCCGAAGGCGTCGCTGCAGGCCTTCCTGCCGAACCGCGATGTCAGCGGCGACCGCACGTTCGTCGAATGGGTCGTGCGCGCGCCCAAGGGCACGCACCTCGCGCTGACCGCCCTGGCCGACCGTGCGGGCGTCGTGCGCACCGAAGTCAGCCTGGATTGAGCGCCGGCGCCGGCGCGCCATCGCGCTGGACAGCGGACCACCGCACGGCGCGTCGCGCGAGCGCGGCCGTCGCGTCGATCACCGGCGCCGGCGTGTCGCCCGGCACCAGCACCAGCGGCACCTCGGTGCAGCCCAGCACCAGCGCCTGCGCGCCGCGCTGCACGAGCGCGTGCGCCGCGGCGTGCAGCAGCTCGCGGCCGCGGTCCAGCGCGCCGGCCTTGATCGCCGCGATGCCCGGCATCACCCACTCGCGCATCTCGGTCGCGCTCGGGACCACCCAGTCGATGCGCGGGGCGCGATCCAGGTACAGCCGCGAGGCCAGCGTGGCCTCGGTGCAAAGCAGGCCCAGCCTCGCGTCGGCGCCGACCTGCGCGATCGCATCGTCCAGCGCGGCGTCCACCAGGTGCAGCATCGGCAGATCGAGCGCGGCCCGCAGCGCGTCGAACCACAGGTGCGCGGTGTTGCACGGCATCACGACCAGTCCGGCGCCGGCGTCGCGCAGGCGCCGTCCGCTCGCGATCATCGCGGCCAGCGGCGATTCGCCGTCGCCGCGGAACGCGGCGCTGCGGTCCGGCACTTGCGGGATCGACGCGACGACGAGCGGCACGTGATCCTGGTCGCGCTCGGCCGGCGTCGCGGCCAGCACCTTGTGCATGAAGTCGATCGTCGCCAGCGGTCCCATGCCGCCGAGCACGCCGACGATGCCGCCGCGTTCGTGGGTGTTGCGGGGGTTGTTGTTCACGTCGCCGGCTTGTCCGACTGCGCCTTCAGGTTGTCGACCAGCTCGCGGCTCATGGGCGCGTTCAGGTTGATGCCCTTGGGCGGTATGGCCGACAGGAACCACTTCCGGTAGAGCCGCTCGAACTCGCCGCTCTTGATCAACGAGGCGAGCGTGTCGTCGACCAGCTTCTTGAACGCGGGGTCCTCGCGGCGCAGCATGATCGCGTACGGCTCGACCTGGATCGCATCGCCGACCACCGCGAGCTCGGCCGGGTTGACGGCGCCGGCCTTCAGGCCGTACAGCAGGATGTCGTCCATCGCGAACGCGACCGCACGACCGCTATGCACCAGCAGCGCGGCCTCGGCGTGGTCCTTCGCGCCGAGCAGCTCGATGCCCAGCTTCTGCTCCTCGTTCAGCGTGCGGATCACGCGGAAGTTGGTGGTGCCGGTGGTCGACACGACGGTCTTGCCTTTCAGGTCGGCCAGGGTCTTCAGCGGCGTGCCCGCTTTGACGAGAAAGCGCGTGCCGGTGTAGAAGTAGTTGGTCGCGAACGCGACCTGCTTCGCGCGCTCGCTGTTGTTGGTCGTCGAGCCGCACTCGATGTCGATCGTGCCGTTGGTCAGCAGCGGGATGCGGTTGGCCGAGGTCACGGCCTGGGTCTGGACCTTGAGGTCGGCGCGGCCGGTCGCGCGCTTCACCTCGTCGACGATGCGCCCGCAGATCTCCCAGCCGAAGCCGGTGGGCTGCGCCTTGTCGTCCAGGTACGAGAACGGGATCGAGGCTTCGCGATACGCGACCGTCATCGTGCCGCTGGCGCGGACCTTGTCCAAGGTCTGGGTCTGGGCCGTCGCCAGCGGTGCCGTCAGCGCCAGCAGCAGCGTCGTCAGGAAGGGGGTTCGCATCGTGGGTTCCTCGCGAAGAACGGGTGGCCAAATTCTGATCGGCGCACCGCGCGTTGTCGCATCGGAAGATCACAATGCGCCATAAGGGCAGCTAATGGATGAGGGGCGGGATGCGGCTCAAGCACATCGAGGTCTTCAACGCGATCATGCTGACCGGCTCGGTCAGCGGCGCGGCGCGGCTCCTGCACGTCACGCAGCCGGCGATGACGCAGACGCTGCAGCACGCGGAGCTGCAGCTCGGCTACCCGCTGTTCACGCGCCAGCGCAACCGCCTCGTGCCGACGCGCGAGGCGCAGGCGCTGTACCCGGAGGTGCAGCAGCTGGTCGCGCAGCTCGATGCGGTGCGCCGCCTCGCGAGCGGGCTGCGCACCGGCGAGCGCGCCGAGCTGCGGGTGCTGGTCGTGCATTCGCTCGCGGTGCGGGCACTGCCCGATGCGCTGAAGCGGTTCCGGCGCCGCCATCCCGACCTCGGCGTCGCGATCCGCATGCTGCACTCGAACGAGATCACGCAGGCGATCGCGCTGCGCGAGGCCGATCTGGGCATCGTCTACGGCGCGGCGCGCCACCCGGCCGTGCAGCAGGTGCCGATCGCGGCCGGCAAGCTGGTCTGCGTCTCGCTGAAGCCGGCGCGCGGCCCGCAGGACCGGCGCACGACCGTCGAGCTGTCCGACCTGCTGCGCAGCGGCTTCATCCGCATCGACCCGCGCGACCCGATAGGCGCGATGCTGGCCGAGCAATGCAACCGCCACGGCGTGTCGCTGCAAGGCGGTCTCACGGCGCAGACCCATCACATCGCGATGGTGCTGGCCGAGCAGGGCTTCGGGCCGGCGGTCGTCGATTCGTTCACCGCCGCGGCGCGCACCAGCCCGGCGCTGGAGGTGCGCACGCTGCTGCCCGAGGTGCCGGTCAGCGTGCAGGCGCTGCTGCCGCAGGGTGAGCGTTCGCCGCAGCCGGCGGCCGACCTGATCGAGGCGTTCCGCGCGATCGCGGGCGCATCTTGATACGCTGCGCCTGCGGGATGCTCCAGAATCGGCGCGCCCGGTGGTCGGTGTTGGTGGTGGAGGAGGAGCTCTTCTCGTGGAACTGTTGATCAACGGCCAGTCGCACACGCTGGCCGATGCGGCGATCGCCCCCGAGATGCCGCTGCTGTGGGTGCTGCGCGATGTGCTGAACCTGACCGGCACGAAGTTCGGCTGCGGTGTCGCGGCATGCGGTGCCTGCACCGTGCATGTCGACGGCCAGCCGGTGCGTTCCTGCGTGACGCCGCTGTCGGCGGTCGGCACCAAGCCGGTCGCGACGATCGAGGCCTTGGGGACTCCGGAGCGCCCGCATCCGCTGCAAGCTGCGTGGATCGAGCACCAGGTGCCGCAATGCGGCTACTGCCAGAGCGGCATGCTGATGGCCGCGGCCGGGCTGCTCGCGCGCAACCTGAACCCGAGCGACGCCGACATCGACGCGGCGATCACGAACATCTGCCGTTGCGGCACCTACCCGCGCATTCGCGCCGCGATCCGCAGCGCCGCGGCGGCATTGCGGGCCGCGCAGCCGCGCCCGGTGCCGCGCGTGA
>DATEFR010000331.1:0-3892 GCA_035280545.1 Burkholderiaceae bacterium
CGAAGCCTGCGGGCTCGCGCCCAGCAACATCGCCGGGGCGTTGGGGGCACGCGCCGGGCTGTTCGAGGCCGGCGAGGTGCGGGTGCACCCGACCGGCACGGTCACGGTGTTCACCGGCTCGCACAGCCACGGCCAGGGGCACGAGACGACGTTTGCGCAGGTGGTGGCAGCCAAGCTGGGCATCCCGGTCGAGAACGTCGAGATCGTGCACGGCGACACCGGCCGCATCCCGTTCGGCATGGGCACCTACGGCAGCCGCTCGCTCTCGGTGGGCGGCACCGCGATCGTCAAGGCGGTCGACAAGATCATCGCGAAGGGCAAGAAGATCGCCGCGCATCTGCTCGAAGCGGCCGACACCGACATCGAGTTCGAGAACGGCGAATTCAAGGTCGCCGGTACCGACAGGAAGGTACCGTTCGGCTCCGTCGCATTGACCGCGTATGTGCCGCACAACTACCCGCTCGACAAGCTCGAGCCCGGCCTGAACGAGAACGCGTTCTACGACCCGACCAACTTCACCTACCCGGCGGGCAGCTACGTCTGCGAGGTCGAGGTCGACCCGGACACCGGCCAGGTGCAGATCGAGTCGTTCGTCGCGGTCGACGACTTCGGCAACCTCGTGAACCCGATGATCGTCGAAGGCCAGGTGCAAGGCGGGCTCGCGCAGGGGCTGGGCCAGGCGATGATGGAGAACTGCGCCTACGACCCGAGCTCGGGCCAGTTGCTGACCGGCTCGTACATGGACTATGCGATGCCGCGCGCAGCCGACATGCCGACCTTCAGGATCAGCAACGTCGTCACGCCGTGCACCCACAACCCGCTGGGCGTCAAGGGCTGCGGGGAGGCCGGCGCGATCGGCTCGCCGCCGGCCTACATCAATGCGCTGACCGATGCGCTGGGCGTGCCCGACATCCCGATGCCGGCGACGCCGGAGCGCGTCTGGCGTGCCGCACGCCACTGATATGACCACCCCCGTAGCGCCTTCGGCGCACCCCCTCAAGGGGGCGACGCCAGTGGACCGGCAAAGCCGGATCCACGGCGTCTGCTTGGCTGCAGTTGGCTCATGCATCGAGAGTGCCGCTTCGGGGCCTACGGAACACTAAGCTGAATCCACAACATCAGGAGCACAGCATGTACGCATTCGACTACCAGCGCCCCGGCAGCCTGGCCGACGCGAAGGCCGCGTTCAGCGGCGACACCCGCTTCCTGGCCGGCGGGCAGAGCCTGATCCAGGCGATGAAGCTGCGCCTGTCGCAGTCCGAACGGCTCGTCGATCTGGGCGGCATCGCCGAGCTGAAGACGATCAAGGTCGACGGCGGCAATGTCGTGATCGGCGCGATGGCCACGCACGCGTCGGTCGCGATGTCGGCCGACGTGAAGCGCGCGATCCCCGCACTGGCCGAGCTCGCCGGCGGCATCGCCGACCCGATGGTGCGCAACATGGGCACCCTCGGCGGCTCGATCGCGAACGCCGACCCGGCCGCCGACTACCCCGCCGGCGTGTTGGCGCTGAACGCGACGATCCAGACCAGCCAGCGCACGATCGCCGCCGACGCGTTTTTCACCG
This sequence comes from Burkholderiaceae bacterium, assembly GCA_035280545.1. Taxonomy (GTDB): domain Bacteria; phylum Pseudomonadota; class Gammaproteobacteria; order Burkholderiales; family Burkholderiaceae_C; genus DATCSE01. Next base: position 1,568 of record DATEFR010000331.1, read on the forward strand.
GCCTGTACGAGACCGCGCTGAAGCCGGGCGAGCTGATCACCTCGGTCAGCTTCCCGGTGCCGCAGAAGGCGGCCTACATCAAGCACAAGCAGCCGGCGTCGCGCTTCGCGCTGGTCGGCGTGTTCGTCGCGCAGACCGCGGGCGGCGTGCGCGTGGCGGTCACCGGGGCGAAGAGCAGCGTGTTCCGCGCGACCGAGATCGAAGCGGCGCTTGGCAAGAGCTTCACGCCCGAGGCGGCGAAGAACGTCAAGATGCCGACCACCGACATCAACAGCGACATGCACGGCTCGGCCGAGTACCGCGCGGCGATGATCAGCGTGATGGCGTCGCGCGCGGTCGCGGCGGCGCTGGCGCGCTGACGGCTACCCTCACCCTAACCCTCTCCCGCCAGCGGGAGAGGGAACGCGCGGCCAGTCACTCTCCCGCCAGCGGGAGAGGGAACACATGGCCCTTCTCCCTCTCCCGCTGGCGGGAGAGGGCCGGGGTGAGGGCGTGCCGCGCCGCGCCGCTTTACCATGCACGCTCCATGACCCCCACCTCCTCTCAACCCGACTCGGTCGACGCCGTCGTCACGCTGCTCGCGACCGAGAACTACGTCTGCGACCGTCGGCTCGCGACCGCGCTGTTCCTGAGCCTGAAGCTGCAGCGCCCGCTGTTCCTCGAAGGCGAACCCGGCGTCGGCAAGACCGAGCTCGCAAAGGCGCTGGCCGCGGCGCTGAACGCCGCGCTGCTGCGCGTGCAGTGCTACGAAGGCTTGGACATCGCGCAAACCGCCTACGAGTGGAACGTCGCGCGCCAGATGCTCGAGATCCGCCTGGCCGAAGCGGCGCATGCGATCCACGGCGCGGGCGACCGCGAGCGGCTGCAGCACCAGCTCTACGCGCGCGAGATGCTGATCGAGCGCCCGCTGCTGCAAGCGTTGACGCAAGCGCACAGCCCGGTGCTGCTGATCGACGAGCTGGACCGCGCCGACGAGCCTTTCGATGCATTCCTGCTCGAGGTGCTGGCGGAAAACCAGATCACGATCCCCGAGCTCGGCGCGATCAAGGCGAGCGCGCCGCCGATCACGATCATCACGAGCAACCGCACGCGCGAGATCCACGACGCGCTGAAGCGCCGCTGCCTGTACCACTGGGTCGAGTTCCCGTCGGTCGAGCGCGAGCTCGAGATCGTGCGGCTGAAGGCGCCGGGCGCGGCCGAGCGACTGTACGTGCAGGTCGTCGAGTTCGTGCAGCGCATGCGCACGCTGGATCTGTTCAAGGCGCCCGGCGTTGCCGAGACCATAGACTGGACCAACGCGCTGGTCGCGCTGAACGCGATCCGCCTCGATCCGGCCACCGTGCACGACACGCTGGGCGTGCTGCTGAAGTACCAGGACGACATCGTCCGCATGCAAGGCGGCGACACCGCGAAGCTGCTGGCCGATCTGCAGGCGCGCGCGCTGCTCGACTGAACCCGATGATCGCGGAGAACATCGTCCACTTCTCGCGCGTGCTGCGCACGGCCGGCATGCCGGTCGGGCCGGACCGCGTGCTGGCGGCGATCGCCGCGATCGAAGCGGTCGGGCTGGCCCGCCGCGACGACGTGCACGCCGCGCTCAGCGCCGTAATGCTGGACCGGCACGAGCAGCAGACCCTGTTCGACGCGGCGTTCGATGCGTTCTGGCGCGATCCGAAGCTGCTCGAACAGTTGATGATGTTGCTGCTGCCGAAGGTCAGCGGGCGCGGCGACAAGGCGATGGCGCCGCGCGCGAACCGCCTCGCTGAAGCGCTGGCGCCGCCGCGCGACAAGCCGCCGCCGAACCCGGCCCACCAGTCCGCGCAGGACGAGCAGCCGTTCGACGCGAGCTTCACCTACTCCGACCGCGAGAAGCTGCAGCAGGCCGACTTCGAGACGATGACGACGGCCGAGTTCGAACTCGCGAAGAAGCTCGCCGAGCAGCTGCCGCTGCCGGTGCATGCGGTGCGCCGGCGCCGCCACGAGGGTGCCGCGCGCGGCACGCTCGACCTGCGCAGCACGATGCTGCACATGGCGCGCCAGCCGCACACCTTGACGCCGGCCTTCACGCGTGCGCGCGAGGAGTGGCCCACGCTCGTCGTGCTGCTCGACATCTCCGGCTCGATGGAACGCTACGCGCGGCTGCTGCTGCACTACGTGCACGGCCTGACGCGGCGCTACCTGAAGGTCCACACGCTGGTCTTCGGCACCCGGCTGACCAACATCACGCGCAGCCTGCGCCACCGCGACCCCGACCTCGCGCTGCAGCTCGCCGACCGCCAGGTGCAGGACTGGAGGGGCGGCACGCGCATCGCGTCGTGCCTGCAC
>DATEFR010000332.1:0-2089 GCA_035280545.1 Burkholderiaceae bacterium
GCCGGCTGCAGCGGCCAGGTGCTGGTGCTGCACGACATGCTCGGGATCACGCCCGGCAAGTTGCCGCGTTTCGTGCGCAACTTCATGGGCGACGAACAGGCGGGGGGCGATGGCATCGCCGCGGCCGTGCGCCGCTTCGTCGCCGCCGTCAAGGACGGCAGCTTCCCGGTCGAATCGATCCACGGCTACTGAGACGCCTCTTCAGCATGCGCATCCTTCACACCGTCGCCGAACTGCGGCAGGCCCTCGCCGGCGCGACCCGCACCGCCTTCGTGCCCACGATGGGCAACCTGCACGCGGGCCATCTCTCGCTGGTCAAGCTCGCCAAGGGCTCGGGCGGCCCGGTCGTCGCGAGCATCTTCGTCAACCGGCTGCAGTTCGCGCCGCACGAAGACTTCGACACCTATCCGCGCACTTTCGAGAACGACTGCGAGCTGCTGCGCGGCGCGGGCTGCGACGTCGTGTTCGCGCCGACCGAAGCCGAGCTCTACCCCGAGCCGCAAGGCTACAAGGTGCAGCCGCCGGGCGAGCTGGCCGACATCCTCGAAGGCCACTTCCGGCCCGGCTTCTTCACCGGCGTCTGCACCGTCGTGCTCAAGCTCTTCAACTGCGTGCAGCCCAAGGTCGCGGTGTTCGGCAAGAAGGACTACCAGCAGCTGATGGTGATCCGCCGCATGGTGCGGCAGCTCGCGCTGCCGATCGAGATCGTCGCGGGCGAGACGGCACGTGCCGACGACGGGCTCGCGCTGTCCTCGCGCAACGGTTATCTCGACGCGGCGCAGCGTGCGCAAGCCGTCGCCTTGTCGCGCGTCCTGCAGGTCATTGGCGACGAGGTTCGGCAGGGGCGCCGCGATTGGGCGGCGATGGAGGGCGCCGCGTTTCGAACGCTCGAGGGCCAGGGCTGGAAGCCGGACTATGTCGCCATCCGGCGGCGCGACGACCTCGCCGCGCCGATGAGCGGCGATGCGCTGGTCGTTCTGGGCGCCGCCAAGCTGGCGACCACTCGACTGATCGACAACCTCGAGCTGGACACGCTCGCGTAGGCGATGGACCGCGCCGCGCTCCCCGTCGTCATCGTCGGCGCCGGCCTGGCCGGCTTGTGCACGGCACTGCATCTGGCCGACGAGCGCCGCGTGATCGTGCTCGCCAAGCGCCGCCTGACCGAGGCGGCGACCGCGTGGGCGCAGGGCGGCATCGTCGGCGTGCTCGGCGCGGACGACAGCGTCGCCGCGCACGTGCGCGACACGCAGGCGGCCGGCGCCGGTCTCGTCGACGAGCAGGCCGCGCGCTTCATCTCCGAGCACAGCACGGCGGCCGTCGAGTGGCTGGTGGCGCAGGGCGTTGCGTTCACCGACGATGCCGACGGGCCGCTCGGCCTGCACCTCACGCGCGAAGGCGGGCATGGCGTGCGGCGCATCGCGCACGCGGCCGATGCGACCGGCAAGGCGATCCACGACGCGCTGCTGGCGCGCGCGGCGGCGCATCCGAACATCGAGCTGCGCGAGCAGGCGATGGCGGTCGACCTGATCACGTCACGGCATGCGAAGCGCACCGAGTCGCCGCAGCGCTGCTACGGCGTCTACGCGCTGGACATCGCGAGCGGCCGTGTCGAGACGCTGGCCGCGAGCGCAGTCGTCCTCGCAACGGGTGGCATCGGCAAGGTCTACCGCTACACGACCAACCCCGACACCGCGACCGGCGACGGCATCGCGATGGCCTGGCGCGCCGGGTGCCGGGTTGCGAACATGGAGTTCGTCCAGTTCCACCCGACCTGCCTCTATCACCCGCAGGAGCGCAGCTTCCTGATCACCGAGGCGCTGCGCGGCGAAGGCGCGATCCTGCGCTTGCCCGATGCGCCGCCCGGCGCACCCGCGAGCGCCGGCACCCGCTTCATGCCGGCGCACGACGAACGCGCCGAGCTGGCGCCGCGCGATGTCGTCGCCCGTGCCATCGACTTCGAGATGAAGAAGCACGGGCTGGACTACGTGCTGCTCGACGCGACGCACCTGGGCGAGGACTTCCTGCGCACTCATTTCCCGACCATCCACGCGCGCTGCGGGCAACTCGGCATCGACATCGCGCGCGACGC
>DATEFR010000333.1:0-10251 GCA_035280545.1 Burkholderiaceae bacterium
TGGCGGCCAGCAGACCGACCGGGCCTGCCCCAAAACCCGGCATGGTAGTCGAGGTGCCGACAACATTGGCGTTCAGCAATCCAACATTCCGCAGCGAATTCGTGCTCGACCAGAAGAGGCCGGCCCCCGGAGGAGGCCCGGAGATCGTCAAGTTTTGGATGGTATGCCCGAGCCCATCGAAAACGCCGCTGAACGGCGCCGCGGTGAGCATCTGGGCATTGAAGCCGATCGGTTGGAACTGTGCAATCGACGCCAGATCGACGTTGCTTCCCAATGCGTAGTTGCCGCTCAGGTTGCTCGTGATGTTTTGCAAGGCCTGCGCTGCCGTACCTGGACCACCGCTGTTGTTGATCACGGTGTAGGCCTGGCCGGCGATGGTCAGGCTGGGATGGGCGCCCGTGAGATCGATGCGCCCCCCGCTGCCGAGGTTGAAGGTGCCGCCGACACCCGGTGTCATGACCAACCCGGCCGTGGTACCCGACGCGCTGATGATGCTGTTGACGTTGACGTTGTGGGTGGCAGACAACGTCAACGTGTTGCTTGTCGACCAGCTGACCACATCGTTGACGTTGATGTCGCCATTGCTGCCGGACGCGCCGTCTGCGCTGAGCTTGGTGGTCGAATTGGATTGCACCAGCGCCGACAGTTGAGCGCCGGTGATGTCGCCGCCGACCGGCGCGATCGTGAAATCGGTGGGGTCGAGCAACCAGGTGCCTCCTCGCCCGTGTGCCGCGACCGTGGTGATGCTCGCGCCGTCGGCGACCTTCACATGGGCCCCCGAGGTTTCGATCTGCCCGCCGTCGCCTCCGCCGGGCGCAGATGCGTCCAGCCGGCCATTCACCTGCACCGTACCACCGCCGGATCCGCCCAGCAGCTTGATCACGCCGCCGTGCTGATTGAACGTGCGCGCTTCGATCACGCCGTCGTTGTTGATCACGGCGTCGAGCACTTTGTCGGCTGTCGCGGCTGTCATCAGCACCGTGCCGCCGTCGGCTTGAATCAACCCGTGATTGGCGGCCAGGGTTCGCAGCTGGCCCGAGTCCACTTGCACATTGATCAGCCGGTTGCCCGCGAACTGCAAGGTCGCAGCATTGCCGGCGCCGAGTGCGACCGTGCCCAGTCGCGCGGTGATCGTGCCATCGTTGGTCACCTGCTGACCGAGCAGCGCGATGTAGCCGCCATCGGCGGCGCGCAGGCTGCCCTGGTTGACGACAGTGCCGCCATTGCCGGTGAGCTTGGCCTCGGTTGGCGTGGCGGTGTTCTTCAGATCTAGCGTGGAGGCGACGAGTCCGCCCACATCGACCGAGCTGGATTTGCCGAACAGCACACCGTTGGGGTTGATCAAAAAGACCTGGCCGTTGGCCTTGAGGCTTCCGTAGATGTTCGAGGGGTCGTTGCCGAGCACGCGGTTCACGGCAACCGCAGCCGTGCCGGGCTGCACGAACTGCACTTGTTTTCCCGCGCCGATGTTGAACTGCTGCCAGTTGAGTTGCAGGTTTTGGCTGGACTGGCTGATCGTCAAGGTGTTGCCGGCTTGAGCGATGCTGCCTGAACCTTGCACGACGGTGCCGCCGCGCGGCAGATCTGCTGCCTGGCCCAGTATCGGAGACAGGCTGACCAGCCCGGCCGCGGCCAGCGTGAGCCCCATGCTGCGTCGGCCACCCGCGCGGGTGCGCTCGGGTGCGACCGCGTAGGTCTGCGTGGATTCGTTCCAGATCAGTCGGTAGCTGCGATTCATGATGTCCGTACCGGGTGGGTTGAGCTCTCGCAAGAGCGGGAAGTGGCGACTATCCGTGCACGCGATGGCATCGAGGCCGCCCAGGGTTTCGGGGTGTCAGAAGAAGGTGGCGGCCTGCAGCCACAGGCGTGGTTTTCGGTCGGTGTCCGAGATGGGTTCGCTGCTGGTGCGCCAGGCTGCAAACGCTTCGACGCTGAAGCTGCTGTCGTAGGCCCAACGTGTTCCCACGCCCAGCCCGGAGAGGTGGCGATCGTTGCCGGTGTCACCTGGGTTCGGTGCGTGGTTGACCTTGCCGCGAGCCATGTCGGCAAAGGCAAACATCTGCCAGCCTGGAAACTTGGAAGGCTGGTATCGCAATTCCAGACTCACCAGCCATGCGTCGTCGCACGAGGCCTCGCCGACCGGGTAGGCCCGCACCGCGGTCGGGCCGCCAAGCGGCAACTTCTCTGCACTGTCGAGGTTGGCAGAGCTGCGCTGCACCATCGACGAGACGAAGCCGCTCAAGCTGTCTCCGAAGGCTTGCTGGCGAGCCAGCGAGCCGTTGAGCTTGGTGAAGCGGCCCTCGGTGCGATGGCCCGTGTCGCTCTGGTCGACGGCCGCCTGGCCGGCATCGAGCCCGAGTTGCCCGACGGTCAGGTTGAGGCTGTAGGCGGTGGCGCCGCCCCCCTTCCAGCGGTCGAGCCGGTTTCCGCTCAGCCTGGCGGACCAGGCATGAATCTGCTTGTGGCCATCCGAATTGCTGGCATCGATGACATCGTGCAGTTTCTTGTCGGCGTAGCTGAGCTGGAAATTCGCCCGTTCATCCAAGCTTCTCACGAGTGCCTTGTCAAGCCACAGCTCGCCGACTTGGGCGATGCCGCTGGCCCCGAGGCTCTCGAAGCTGTCGCCGAGTTGGTAGTCAAGTCGCGAATAGGAAGCTCCAACGCCCCAGCCATTGCCGCCAAGCGGCCATTGCACGAGGGCCTGGCCATAGCGCAGGTCCGGGCGCAGGCCCATGAAGTTGAACGTGAACAGCTCGCCTTGATGCAGGGCGTTGGCGACGTTGAAGTTGGCCCCGGCGCGCCAAACACCCGTGGAGCGGGCACCGTAGTTGTTCAGGCTCAAGCTGCCGCTGAGCAGCGGGCGTGGGCTCAGCCTGACGTCCAGGTCGGATGTGCCCGTGCTGCTGCCGGGTTTGAAGGTGGAGGTGACGGCCACGCCATGCAGCTCGTCGAGCAGCAGGAGTTGACGTTGCAAGGCGTCTGCCGCGATAGGCGCCTGCGATTGGAGGGGTGCGAGAAACGCCTGGGCCTTGGCGTCGTCCAGGCGCGAGTCGTTGCTGAGTTGGACGCGGCCGTAGCGGGCCTCGAGAACCGCGATCTGCACTTCACCGTCGCGTATGTCTTGTTGCGGCACGTAGGCTCGGCTCAGCAGATAGCCGCGGTCGCGGTAATACCGCGTGATGCGTGCGGCCCGGTCCTCCAGCTCGGCGAGCGACAGGCTCTTGCCGGCGGCGTCCTCGACCAGGGACTCCAGCACCTCGGTGGCCAACAGCCGGGCCCCGGTCACCCGCAGGCGCTTGACGAATATCCGTTGCGAGGTTGGCGTCCCGGATTCGACGCGATTGGCCTCCGTCTCCGGGATGGCCGTTGCAGGCGTTCGGGTGCTGGGCGGAAGAGGAGGAGCGGGCATGGTTTGCAGCGTTTGACCAGCGTTGGGAACCGTCTGGGCGAATCCCTGAATGGCCAACAAAGGCTGGATCAGGAGGATCGACAGGAGGGGGGCTGGCGTGATGCGCTCGCGGTGCCGTCGCTCAGTCCGATGCCGTGACGGCGAACGGCCGCCATCGAGCCACCCATCGATCACCGTTGCGCGCCGGAAGTGGCTCTGCGCTCGCTTCGCGTCCGCGTTCGGCAACGCGGGCCGCGATGGTCCGTTCGGCGAGCCGTGAGCTCGATGAACCGTGAATGCTCGTCCATTGTTTTCTGCTCCCCTGCGCTACGCGGGCTCGCGTTTCTGGGCCGGCGCAATTTGGCCATCCTGGACGGTCGCGCGACAAGGGCGGCCGCTCCTGCAGTCTAGGGATGCGCATGCGCATTAGGGGTCAGTCGAGCTCTCGGCTCGATCTGACGATAGGGATTGCGACGCACTGCGGCTGCAGCGCGTCGCTTTCAAGACGCGGAGAACGAGACCCCTGCGGAGTCGGAACGCGTCACGACAACTTTCGAGCTGGAGGCTCGTGACGGCCGTCGTGGTCTGAAGAGAGCGTACGGCCGCTTGGGGTCGGCTCCGTGCGTTCGACGGTCGACGTCGTAGCGGCTAACGCCTGAGGGCGTTGATCAAGAAGCCCGCCACGGCCAGGACCAGGAAGACGAGGAACAGAATCTTGGCGATGCCGGCAGCGCCGGCGGCGATGCCGCCAAAGCCGAACAGGGCGGCGATCAGCGCGATGACCAGAAAGACGACGGCGTAATGCAACATGAGGAACTCCATCTGCTGCGCCGCATGCGCGGCGAGAAACCCATTCTGGGAATCGGGCCGGCACATCCGCAGCGGCCAACGTCGTGGCCTGATGTCGGATGCAGGCTGCGGCACGCGTAGGACCGATTCGTCATGACCCTCACGACGGGGCGGGTACGTACCTGGCCGGCGCGTGGCCCCTCGAGCCTCGGCGCGAGACCTAGCCGATCAGCGCCTGGGCGATCTCGAGCCCTTCGGCACGCGTATCGTCCCGGCGCGAGGGCCGCTGCGCGCGCCGATACCAATAGTCGGCGTTCGCCAGATCTCCCTCGATGCGATGCAGCCAGGCATGGACCCACGCACCCTGCGCATCGTCCTGCGCCTGGGCAAGCTCGTGGGCGGCATCCCAATTGCCCCGCAGGCCGTGCCAGACGGCGCGCAGCATCGGCGTCGCAGGCGGCGGGGGCTCGTCGCGATCGAGGCTGAGGACGAAGGCGGTGATCGAATCGGTCATGGCGAACTTGCGTGAATCATCCCATCTCCCGCGCGCTACGATCGGGTCCTCCGCATTCGTGCCGAGGAGTCGCCATGCCCGCTGACTCGCACGCCGCCCGAATCCTCATCGTCGACGACAACCAAGACGCCGTGGACATCATGGCCCAATGGTTGGGCGCGCACGGCTACGCGGTCGAGACCGCCAGCGACGGTGCGGCCGCGCTGGCGCTGATGGATGGCTTTCAGCCGCACTGCGTGATCCTCGACGTCCGCATGCCGGGCTTGGACGGGCTGGAGCTGACACGGCAACTGCGGACTCGCTATGGAGATGTCGTGCTGATCGCGGTGTCCGGCTTCGGCGCCGACGACAGCCGGGTGGCCGCGACGTTCGATCTCGTCGATCACTACTTCGAAAAGCCCGTGAACCTGGATGTGCTGGGCAAGGTGCTGGAGCCGCGGCGCTCGGCCTGATCCGCGTGCCGCGAACGGTTGCCGGCCGGCCTTCTCACGTGGCTCGTGCGTCGACGGGGTAGATGGCTTCGGCCATCGCGCGTGCGTGGGCCAGGGCATCCCCGAGGGTGGTGTACCAGCCGGGACACGTGCGCTCGTGAACCTCGCGATGCCCATCGGGCGCCGTGGTGATCGCAATGAAGTTGCCGCAGTACCTTCCGTTCGCATGCAGCAGCGTGGCGCAGACGATGCTCGCCGGGCCGCTCGTGTACGCATGGGACGATGCCATGGTTTTTTCTCCCTTCGGAAGCAGCACGCGGGCTATCTTAGCGAAGGCGTTTCGTTGCGCGCGCCAGACCACAAGGCCCGCGCGGGCAAGCGCAGGGCGGGTGCTCAGCCCATCGCTGCCGTACGACCGGTCGGGAAGCGCCGCATGAAGCTGACGTGAGCCGTGGCCGGCAGGTCCGGCGCTCCGGGGACCTCGGATGGGCTGCGAACCAGGAGCGCGTGGGCGCCCTGCGGGTCGGCGGCGAACACGTCCGCGGCTGCGACCGCCTCGAGGTGGGAGAGCTCGGGAAACATCGCGATCGCCCGCTTGACCGCGGACAGCGGATTCATCTGCGGGAAATGCTCGACCAGGCGACCGGCGAATTGCGCCAGCCAGAGATGAGTCGACTGGTTCTGGATCATCGCACCCTCCCTGAGATACGGATGCGCGCAAACATACGGCATCCCGATCGGGCCTTCTGTCAGACAACGCCGCGACCTGGCTGCTCGATGCCGCCGGCTCAGCGCGAGGACAGTGTCTTGCGCACCCACGCCGCGACCGCTTCGGGCGACCGGAACTCGGCCAGCGAGCGCGCGGGGATGTCGGGGTGCCGGCTGCGCCACAGTGCCGAGAGGGCCGTGCCCGCGCCGACCTCGAGCGCGCATCGGACGCCGCGTTCGGTGATCGCGTCCATGCAGGCGTCCCACAGGATGGGGCTGGCGATCTGAGCGGCGAGGCATCGCGCGAGCTCCCGCGGGTCGCGGCTGAGCGCGGCCGACTCGTCGCACACCAGCGCGACCTGCGGGGCCGCGAAGCGAACCGAGCCCAGGCATTGCGCGAACTCGGCTGCCGCGCGCGCCATCCACCGGGTGTGCGAGGCGACGTGTATGGCCAAGCGCGTGCATCGAACGCCCGCGGCCATCAGCTCGGCCTGCGCCGCATCCAGCGACGCGGCCAGTCCCCCGACGATGCAGCTGTCGACGGACAGGCGGATCGCCAGCGACAGGTCGTGCCGTTCGCACCATGTCTCGAGTCGCTGCGCCGCTGTCGCATGCACCGCCAGCAAGCCGGTGGATAGGCCCGCGGTGCTGCGCTCCATCGCGCCGGCACGTTCGCGGGCCAAGGCCATGACCGCGCGCGCGTCGAACACGCCCGCCGCGGCGAAAGCGGGCAGCTCGCCGACGCTGTAGCCGGCAATGACCGCCGGCCGCGGCAGCTGGTCGGCGACGCATTGCCAGGCGGCGATGCCGAGTCCGGTGACGAGCGGCTGCGCGACCTCGTTCGACGTGGCCCAGGCCGCGTCGGACAACCGCTCCCGCCAATCGGCACCGAGCCCTGTGGCGACGAGCTGCAGCGTCTCCGTTGCCTCGGGGCGGCCGGCCAGCCACGGCAGCGCGTCGGCATGCTGGGAACCTTGCCCGGGGAACAGCAGCGCCAGGCTCATCGGAATCGGTCGGACCCGTCATGCCTCGGCGGGCTACGCGACGCAGACCCGGTGCAGCCAGCATGCCGCCGCGAGCATGTCCGCCGCGCCGCCGGGCGACAGGTTGCGTGCGACGAACGCGGCATGCAGCGCCTGCGCGTGCTGCTCGCCGTCGACGCGGGCCGAACCGCCGGCGGCCAGGTAGTCGCGCGCGGCCCGCTGTGCGAAGCGCAGGCCTTCGATCCCGCCGCGATGCACGAGGTTGGTGTCGTCCAGGACCGCCATCGTCGCGAAGAGGGCGTTCGAATGCGCCCGAGCCGGCGAGAGACCGCCGCGCAAGGCGCTGCGCAACGCCGGCAGCGTCGTGTCGAACAGCACCGGAAAGCCGTCCGCGGCTTCCGCGCCCACACTGCGCAGCCCGAAACGCCGCGCCGCGCGAGCGCCGTGCGACTCGGACACACGATCGGACACACGATCGGACACACGATGGGCCCGCGCTGCGAGTGCCGGCCCCCACGCGGCCCGCAGCGCGGTGCGCAGCCCGTGCGCCGACATCGTCTCGCGCCGCCGCAGCACCTGCCCGGCTGCGGCGCACAACAGGCCCAGCGTGAAGATCGCGCCGCGGTGCGTGTTGACGCCGCCGGTCGCGCCGGACATGCGCGCTTCGGCGGCGATGCCGGCCTGTTCGAGCATCGCGAACGGCGCGTCGTGCGCACCGAGGGCCACGAAGCGCGGGAAGGCGTGGCGCAGTGCGAAGAGGCTGCGCATGAAGGTGCGGGCATCCATGTCGCAGTGGCTGCCGCTGTCGACGAACGACACCAGCCCGGGCTTGGGTGCCAGCGCCAGTTCGTCGTAGAGCGCCAGCGTGGCGGCGCGCCCGATCGCGGCACACGCGGCGGGCTCGATGGAACCGGTCGCGGCGAGGGCTGACGACGCGAGCGCGTTCATGCGGCGCGGGCCCATTCGGTGCCAGCGTCCGCAAGACGGGTGCCGGGCGCCTCGCGCTGCAGGCTCGCGCCGTGCAGGTGCTTCACGAGCAGCCCGCGCGCGCGCCCGGTGCGCCATGCAACCCATTCGCGCCACGCCACGGCGGCCCCCTCGACGAAGACGAGCTCGCCATCCACGCGCAGTCGCGCGCTGTCGAACGCCTGCAGGTGCGACGCGACCGCATCGGCTTGATCGTCGCTGGCGACGCTGATCCACAGGTCCAGGTCCGAGCGTTCGTGCAGGTAGTCCTGTCCGCTGAGCAGCTGCCAGCCGTGGCTGCCGTACACCCGCGCCGTCGCGCCCAGCGCCGCGAGTCCATCCAGCAGCGACGCGAGGCGAGCATGCGTGCGGCCGCGAAACAGCCGCAGCAGGGCACTGGCCAGCGGAAACTCGTCGAACCACGCGATCGCGCTGCGCGGCACCTGCAGTGCAATGCGCCGTCGTTCCCAGGCGAGAGGCGCGGGCAGGCCGAGCGCCAGGCTGGTCGCCGCGGTGCCGGGTGCCGCGAGCTGGCGTGTCACCACCAGCGGCAGGCGCTGCCGGGCCCAGTGCTGCAGGCAATCGCGGCTGATCGCGTCCCACGGCCGATCGAGCACGTCGGACCAGCCGGCCGTGCACAGCTGCGCGAGTTGATGTCGATGCAGCGGCGGCATGCGATTGGGGGCCGTCGTCGTCAGGCCGCGTCCAGCACGCGCTGGATCGTCGCGGCCGCCTCGCGGCGGCCACCGCGCTCCGCGCCGTCGCGGGCGCGGACGTCATCGGTGGGTGCATCCCGCAGCGCGTCGCGCAACGCGGCCGCGAGGTCGTTCCGCCACACGGCGCGCACGCCGCCCATCGCCACGTAGTTGTCGACGCCGGGCGCGAACACCGGGTTGCTGCGCGACAGCTCGGCGAGCATCTCCTCCGGCAGCTTCGTCACCCGCGCCATCGCCGGCAGCCGCATCACGCGGATCTCGGCCTCGGGCAGCGCATAACACGCGTCGGCGATCAGGCCGCTCGTGATGAAGCCGCCCGACAGCGCCTGGTCGTAGACCAGCCCGATCACGCGGTGCCCGCGCCGCCGGGCCAGGTCGATGCAGCAGCCGAGATGGGCCATCGCGCGGTTGATGCCCAGCAGCTCGTCGTGCCGGCTCAGGCGTTGGCCCTGCGTGTCGATCAGCAGCACGATGGGCAGTCCCGGGTGGCGGGCCATCACGTCCAGGATCGTCCGGGCCTGCCGCAGCGCCAGCGCATAGCCGACGGGCGCATGGTGGGTCGTGCCGACGATCGCGAGCGTCCGGCCATCGAGCGTCGCGGGGCCGCTGAGGAAGTCGCCGTCGGCCACGATGGCGTGCTGCTTGCCGAACAGCGCGTCGGCCAGGTCGGACCAGGTCATGGGCTCGCCTCCAGTCCGGTCGGGCGCAGCGCGCGGACCTGCGACACGTCGAGATCGGGCACCTGCGCGCTGCGCGCGATGCCGAGCCGGCTCCACAGATCGATCGCCTCCGCGGCATCTTGCGCATCGTCCAGGCGGCGCGCGAGCAGCGCGTGCTCGGCTTCGAGCGCGGCCAGCGACAGCGGCCGGCCGGCGGCCAGCGCGCGGATCGCCGCCGCCCGGAACGCGCCCACATCGTCGTCCACCAGTTGATCGCAGTCGCCGACCAGGTAGCGGTGCTTGCCGCCCGTCGTGCGCCAGACGAGCGCGCGGTCGCGCGAGTCGAACTCCTCGACGCCGTGCGAGGCCTCGATCACCTCCGGCCCGGACATCGCGAGCCGCCCGGTGTCGCTCATCACGATGTGGTCGGCGCAGCGCGCGACGATGCCCATGCCGCCGAAGCAGCCGTTCGCGCCGCCGATCAGCACGATGGTCGGGATGCCGGCCGCGCGCACGTCCAGCAGCGCGCGCATCGCCTCGGACACGGCGATCAGCCCCGCGTTCGCTTCGTGCAGCCGCACGCCGCCGGACTCGGCCAGCAGCAGCACCGCCTCGGGCCGGTCGCGCAACGCACGCCGCAGCAGGCCGACGAGCTTCGCGCCGTGCACCTCGCCGACGCCGCCGCCCATGAACGCGCCTTCCTGCGCGGCCACGAAGACCACGCGGCCGTCGAGCCGGGCGCGGCCGATCGCGACGCCATCGTCGAACGCCGTGGGCACGCCGAGCTGCGCCAGGTGCGGGCTGGTCACGCGCTGCGCGGGCGGCAGCCATTCGTGGAAGCTGCGCTCGTCGAGCAGATGCGCGAGACGTTCGCGCGCGGTGCATTCGGCATAGCTGACGCGCGGCAGGAGCGAGCTGCTCACTGGACTACCCTCACCCCAACCCTCTCCAGGGGCCACCAAGGGCCCCTTCGTGGCCCGTAGCGGGAGAGGGAGCAAGCCGACGCGATCGTCTCCCTCTCCCGCTTGCGGGAGAGGGCCAGGGGTGAGGGGAAGGTGCTCATGATGTTGCTCCCGGCAGGTCGGCCGCAGCCTGCG
>DATEFR010000334.1:0-4038 GCA_035280545.1 Burkholderiaceae bacterium
CCCCGGCCACGCCCGCAAGATGGCCGCGCGCATGCTCTCGCAGGGCCACGACGTGCTGTACCACGAGAACATCGAGGGCGGCCACGGCGGCGCGGCGGACAACGAGCAGAAGGCGCACGTGCAGGCGCTGGAGGCGAGTTACTTGTGGCTGCAGCTGGGGGCTTGAGGGATGCTGGACGATATGCATGAGATATGCATAATGTCCGGGTGGACATCGAGTTCGACCCGGCCAAGGCGCAGGCCAACCTGCGCAAGCACAAGGTCGGCTTCGCGCACGCCGAGCAGGCGCTGCGTGATCCGTTCGCGGTCACCATCGAAGATCCCGACGCCGAAGGCGAGCAACGCTTCGTGACGCTGGGCACGGATGCGCTGGGCCGGTTGCTAGTCGTCGTTCACACCCCGCGCGGAGACCGTATTCGGTTGATCTCCGCGCGCAAGGCCAGTCGTGGCGAAGCGGAGCAGTACCATGCGTAAGGAATACGATTTCTCGAAGGGCAAGCGCGGCGCCGTCATTCCGGCGTCCGGCAAGACTCGCATCACCATCATGCTCGACGACGACGTGATCGAGTTCTTTCGTGCCAAGGCGGAGTCCGAGGGCGCGGGCTATCAGACGATGATCAATTCGGCCCTGCGCGAGGCCGTGGCAGCCGCCAAAGGCAAGAAGGGTGCCGACGACAAGCTGGTCACCGTGGCCGTGCTGCGCAAGGTGCTTCGTGAAGAGCTGCATACGAGCTGAAATGCTCACGCCGGACGCCACCGCGGTACTCGACTTCTGGTTCGGCACCCCCGGCTCGCCCGAGCACGGCACGTTCCGCGAGCTGTGGTTCACCAAGAGCGAGGCGACCGATCGCGAGATCGCGCAACGCTTCGCCCCGCTGATCGAGCGCGCGCTGCGCGGCGAGCTCGCCGACTGGGAGACACAGCCCGACAGCGCGCTCGCGCAGATCCTGCTGCTGGACCAGTTCACGCGCAACGTGTTCCGCGACACGCCGCGCGCGTTTGCCGGTGATGCGCGGGCGCTCGCGGCGGCCTCGGCGATGGTCGGGCGGCGGCAGGACGAGGCGCTGCCGCCGATCCCGCGCAGCTTCGTCTACATGCCGTTCGAGCACGCCGAATCGACGATCGCGCAGGACGAGGCGGTGCGGCTGTTCACGCGGCTCGCCGCGGCGGCGCCCGACCTGGGCCACATGCTGGACTATGCGCACCGGCACCGCGACGTCATCCAGCGCTTCGGCCGCTTCCCGCATCGCAATGCGATCCTCGGGCGGCGCGACACACCCGAGGAAACCACCTTCTTGCAGCAATCGGGCTCGCGCTTCTAGCATCGGCGCGATTGCCACCCACCATCGTCCTCAGAGGAGCCCATCCCGCATGAAGTCGCCGCATCGCCGCCTTGCCCTCGCCGCCGCCGTCGCGCTGCTCACGCCCTTGTTCGTCGCGGCGCAGACGCGCACGCCGGTGCCGGTCGCGGCCGACATCGATGCGGCGTACACGAAGCTGACCGCGGCCCCGCTGGTCAAGAAGGTGCTCGACGACCTGAAGGCCGACGATGCGCGCACCCAGCGCGAGCTGCGCGTGCTGACCGAGATCGAGGCGCCGCCGTTCAAGGAACGGGAACGCGCCGAGTACATCCTCTCGCGCATGAAGGCACTGGGCCTGGACGCGACGATGGACAGCGAAGGCAACGTCGTGGGCCTGCGCAAGGGCAGCGGCCGCGGGCCGACGCTGCTGATCTCGGCGCACCTGGACACCGTGTTCCCGCCCGGCACCGACGTCAAGGTCAAGGAGAAGGACGGCAAGTGGTACGCGCCCGGCATCGCCGACGACACGCGCGGCCTCGCGGTGCTGCTGGCCTGGCTGAAGACGCTGAACGAGAACAAGGTGCAGACGGTCGGCGACCTGCTGTTCGTCGCGAACGTCGGCGAGGAAGGCCTGGGCGACCTGCGCGGCATGAAGGTCGTCTTCAAGAACCATCCCGGGATCGACGGCATGGTCGGCCTCGAGCCCAGCCCGGTCAACTCGATCACGACGATAGGCACCGCGAGCCACCGCTACGAGGTGCGCTTCACCGGCCCGGGCGGGCACAGCTTCGAGGCGTTCGGCACCGCGAGCGCGATCCATGCGATGGGCCGCGCGATCGCGAAGATCGGCGAGATCACGACACCCGGCGAACCCAAGACCACGTTCACGGTCGGCACGGTCGGCGGCGGCACCTCGGTCAACACGATCGCCGGCGATGCGCGCATGGCGATCGACATCCGCTCCAACGGCATGGCCGAGCTGCTGGCGGCCGAGAAGAAGATCCTGGCGACGCTGGACGAGGCGGTCGCCGAGGAGAACAAGCGCTGGGGCGCGACCGACGCCGCGAAGAAGATCAGCTACACGACCAAGGTGATCGGCGACCGGCCCGGCGGCGAGACCGCACCGTCGGCGCGCATCGTGCAGGCCGCGGTGCGCTCCATCGTCGGCGCCGGCAAGGGCCCGGCAACGCTGAGCGGCTCCAGCACCGATGCCAACGTGCCGATGTCGCTGGGCATCCCGGCAATCATCATCGGCGGCGGCGGCGAATCGAGCGGCTGGCACACGCGCGACGAGTGGTACAACCCGGCCAACGCGTGGGAAGGCGCGCAGGTCTCGCTGGTGACGGTGCTGGGCCTGGTCGGCGTGAAGGACGTGGTCGAGCCGGTGCTGGAGAAGCGGCCGGTCAAGCCGTAGGCTCGCACGCGGCGCGCGAGCGCCCGAGGAGACGATGATGATGGAGACACGGGCCGTCGTTCTCTTCGTGCTGATGCTCGGCTCTTCGCTCGCTCAGGCGCAAGGCGCCGGCGGCGTGCAGCGCCTCGCGTGGCTGCAAGGCTGCTGGCGTCTGGACGCGGGAGCGCGCATCGTCGAGGAGCAGTGGATGGCGCCGCGCGGGCAGACGATGCTCGGCAGCTCGCGCACCGTGCGCGACGGCAAGACGATCGAGCACGAGTTCGTGATCGTGCGCGAGACGGCCGGCGGCCAGCTGGCCTACGAGGTCAGCCCGTCGGGACGGCCGCCGACGGTGTTCACGTCCACATCGGTAGCCGACGACGGCAGCGTCGTGTTCGAGAACCTGCAGCACGACTTCCCGCAGCGCGTGGCCTATCGCCGCAACGGCGCCGACCTGCTCGCGTGGATCGAAGGGCCAGCGAAGAATGCGCCAGGGCAGTTACGGCGCATCGAGTTCCCGTACCGCCGCGCGGCCTGCACCGATCAGCCGTGACCCGACGCGCGGCGGGTCAATCGATCAGCCGCCCGTTCTTCAGCTTCAGCACCCGGTCGCAGCGCGCCGCCAGCCCCGGGTCGTGCGTGACCATCACGAAGGCCATGCCGCGGCCGCGCGCGAGCGAGAGCATCAGCGAGAACACCCCGTCGGCGGTTTCGCGGTCGAGGTTGCCGGTCGGCTCGTCGGCCAGCACGCAGGCCGGGTCGCCGGCGATCGCGCGCGCGATCGCCACGCGCTGGCGCTCGCCGCCCGAGAGCTGAGACGGCCGGTGCCGCACCCGCTCGGCGAGGCCCACCTGCGCGAGCACCTCGGCCGCCTTCGCGCGCGCCTCGGGCTTTTCGAGACGCCGGATGCGCAGCGGCATCGCGACGTTGTCGAGCGCGCTGAACTCGGGCAGCAGGTGGTGGAACTGGTAGACGAAGCCCAGGTGCTGATTGCGCCAGTCGCCCTGCGCGGCCGCCCCCATCTGCGCGAAGTCGCGGCCCATCAGCGATACCGTGCCGGAGCTCGGCGCCTCGAGCCCGCCCATCAGGTGCAGCAAGGTGCTCTTGCCCGAGCCCGATGCGCCGACGATCGCAAGCGTCTCGCCGCGCTTCACATGCAGGTCCACGCCGTGCAGCACGTGCACCGCGACGCGCGATGCGCCGGCTCCTTCGGCGAAGGTCTTGTGCAATGAGCGCGCGTCCAGCACCTGGGCCGGGCCGAGCGCCGGGCCGCTCCCAAGCCGGCCCGGCTGCCCCCTCGGGGGGTCGACCGCCGTACTCGGCGGGCGGGGGGCTCCATTACTC
>DATEFR010000335.1:0-3155 GCA_035280545.1 Burkholderiaceae bacterium
GAACCGGCAGGATTGGCGATCGTGGAGCAGGTGGCGCCGTCCGCGCTGCCGAACTCCGCCGCCTCGGCCGCGTCGGTCACGGTCGTCGTCCCGATGAAGACGATGTGATTGGTGTTGTTCGTGTTCGTCGGATCGCTGGCGATGGCGACGGTGTAGCCGACGACGGTGTTCAGCGGCGGCACCTTGCCTGCCGCAGGCGTGCTGTACGTGACGTTGGTGGTCAGCGGCGTCACGGTGGTGGTGAAGGTGCCTGTCCCGGCGAACGCCGAGGTGCCCGTCCCCAGCGCCGCGACCGCGACCGCGACCAGTGCGAGTGCCTTGAGATGAGCCATGCTGACCTCCTGGGTCGAACGACCGCAGTCCGGCGCGCAAAACAGTCCGCGTGAGGCCGCCACCGTCGCGGACTTGGCGTGCACCGACCCATCCCTGTGAAGTCCGGCAGGTTGACGCCAAGCGTGCCTGGATGTCAATCCCCTTCATCCCATTTCAGCGTATTCACTCAGGCAGGAAGCGACCCGCGGCTGCCAGCAGCGAGCGGTTGGTCGGGTTGCGATGCAGGAAGCTGTCGCGAAACGCGGCGGGAACATGGGACAAGGCCAGCTGGCGAATCCAGCGGGTGCCGTGGGCCAGCGCCAGCAGCGCGTCCTCGCTTGCGCCGCAGGCATCGAACGCCTGGAAGGCAATCCACCATGCGTCCGGCAGATACATGTCGGCCGGCTGCACGGTGCCGAGCTGCGGCAGCAGCTCACGAAGCAGCACGATCGCCTCGCCGGCCCGGTTCGCCCGCGACAGGCCATGCGCGCGCAGCAGAGCGGCTCGCATCGCGACGCCCACGAACTCGATCTCGCCGGCCATCCGCGCCACCTCGTCGCAACGCGCGACGGCGGCCAGCGGCTCCAGCCACGCCGCTTGGTCGAGCAAGACATGCATGCGGATGTGCGGGTCGCCGCCGTGATCGAGGACGGCGAGCGCTTCGCGCAACGCCGATTCGTTCGGCTGCCCGAGCGCGCAGTCGATCCGCGCGCCGATCGCGAGACCGCGGGCCCGGACCGAATCGACCGGCGGCGTTTCGTACTCGAGGGTCTGCCGGGCCCGTGCGAACTGCCCCAGGTCCAGGAGGAACTGCGCCTTGTGATTGCTCGCCACCGCGACCCACAGCTTCTGCCCGTCGCGCCGGAAGCGCGTCAGTGCGGCATCGAGCCGCTCGAGTGCCTCCTGATAGCGCCCAGTCACCCCGCAATACAGGCCGACATAGGTCTCGACCACGCCGCCGGTCGGCCCGTCGGTGGTGCCGAGCTGCACCTGCAACGCCAGCGAACGGCGCGCGAGTTCGAGCGCATCGTCTACATGACCCAGATTGCCTTTGACGGTCGCCAGATTCGACGTGAGCGTCGCGAGTTCGGCCAGGTCGCCGAGCGACTGCGCGTTCTCGATCGCGCGCTCTAGCGCGGCCGCCGTGTCGCGCAGGCGGCGGGCGGCGTTGAGCACGTAGGCGTAGTCGGCCCAGAAGCGTCCTTTCTGCTCGGCATCGCCGTCACGCTCGACCTGCTCGCGAAACGGCTCGATGACCGAGAGACCCTCCATCGCCCGACCACCTTGCGCAAGCCCGACCGCGCGCAGTCGTTCCGCCTCGAAGCGCGGCCACGGCGAGTCGAAGTGCTGCGCCAACTCGCCGGCCTGAATCGCGGCGGCAACACCGGCCTGATGGTCAGCGGCCATCAGTGCGGCCAGTGCACGCGCCGTCAAGGCCACGGCGCGCTGCTGATCCGAGCGCGCCTCCGCCAGCAGCTCGTCGATGACCCCATTGGCATGCGTGACGCCGCTGACGACGATCAACGCCTGGATGCTGTCACGGCGCGCATCGAATGAATGCTCGGCCAGGCCTGCTGTGTCGAAGCACTCGCAGGCATGTCTCCAGTGCTCGACCTCGTGGCCCCGCTGCGACGCGCTCTGGGCGCGGCGCGCGGCCAGCACATGCGCCTCGCCCGCGAGGGCCCATTCGTGCGCCCCGGCCCAATGCGGCGCGATGCTGGCCGGTTGTGCATCGTGCGCCTGCAGATGCAGCGCGATGCGCCGGTGCAGCAGTCGCGCGATCGGCTCCGGCACCGATGCCCGTGCCGCCTCGAAGATCAGGTCGTGCGCGAATGCGCCGTCGCGTATCACCTGCGCCGACTCGAGCTCGCGCCAGGGCTCGGCGATGTCCAACGGATGGAGATCCAACACGGCGGCGGCCAGTTCCGCGGAGAACGCTCCGCCTGCCAGGGCCGCGGTGCGCGCGAGCTTGAGCGCGGCGGGCGACAACTGGGCCAGGCGGCGCTCGACCAGCGCACCAACGGTGGCCGGCTGCGGCAACGGATCGGCGCCGCCGGATGTGCCCGACAGCACCACGTCCTTCAAGGTCTCGAGCACGAACATCGGGTTGCCGCCGGTGTGCCGCAGCAATGCCGGCGCGAGCTGCAATGCAGCCAGGCCTGGCAGCGCGAGCGACTCGATCAGTTCCGTCACCTGCGTCACGCTCAGCGGCCCGAGCGCAATCGACTCGAGATGACGCGTTTCTTCTAGGGCGGCGAACAACGCGGCGGCGGCGGCGCCGGCGTCCGCCGGTCGCTGGGCAAAGCCCCAGTTCAGCATCGCCAAGGCGTCGGACTGCGTCAGCGATTGCAGGAACTCGACGCTGGCGTCGTCTGCGAAGTGCAGATCGTCGACGATGATGGAGCGCAATCCGAGTTGGGCAGCCGCCGCCAGCGCCACCTCCACGGCGCGGTGCAGCAGCAGGCGCTGCGCTTCCCCTGCCAACGTCACTGCACCACCGAGTTCCGGCAGGACCAGCGCCATTTCGCGGCGTCGCGCGTCGACCAACTCGACCGGGTGGTGCTCGAAAACGGCCCGCAGCATTCTGGCCAGCGCTGCATAGGCAATGCCGGCATCGCCCGGCCGCGCCTGGACGCTGACCACGCCGTCGCAGCTCGCGGCGAAGTCCTGCAGCAATCGCGTCTTGCCGATGCCCGCCTCGCCGAGTAGCGCGAACACGCGCTGCTCCGTCCAGGCGCGCGCCAGGGTTGCGAACTCGGACGATCGGCCGACCAGCCGCGGCGGCCGCACCAGGCTGGCCGGCACGACGGCGCGCCGCACCGGCATCGCCACCGCGTTGCTCT
>DATEFR010000336.1:0-8027 GCA_035280545.1 Burkholderiaceae bacterium
ACGCGCTGCCGGCGATGGGCGACGCGGTGGCGTTCACCTATCGAAAGGACTGGTTCGCACGCTCCGAGATTCGCACCGAGTTCAAGCAGAAGACCGGCCGGGACCTGCAGCCGCCGAAGACCTGGGATGAGTTCAAGGACATCGCGCAGTTCTTCCAGAACCGCGTGATCGACGGCAAGAAGGTTTACGGTGCCGCGCTTTACACCGAGCGCGGCTCCGAAGGCATCACGATGGGCGTGGCCAACACGATGTACGCCTACGGCATGGAGTACGACAACCCGAAGAAGCCGTACGACATGAAAGGCTTCATCAACGGTCCGGGCGCCGTCAAGGGCCTCAAGCTCTACAAGGACCTGTACGACTGCTGCACGCCGCCGGGGCACTCCAATGCGTACATGACGGAGAACCTCGATGCCTACAAGTCGGGGCAGGTGGCGATGCAGATGAACTTCATCGCCTTCTTCCCGGGCATTTCGAAGGACCCGCAGGTCGGCGGCGAGAAGACGGGCTTCTTCGTGATGCCGGGCGCCGACAAGCACTTCGCGATGCTGGGCGGGCAGGGCATCTCGGTGGTCAAGTACTCCGACAAGCAGGACCTCGCGCTCGAGTACATCAAGTGGTTCGCGCAGCCCAGCATCCAGCAGCGCTGGTGGGATGCAGGCGGCGCGACGACGCACTTGTCGGTGCTGAACAAGCCCGGCTTCGAGAAGAGCGCCTCGTATGCGCCGGTCTATCTGGAGTCCATGAAGATCGTCAAGGACTTCTGGGCCGAGCCGAGCTACGCCCAGCTTCTGCTGGCGATGCAGAACCGGGTCCACAACTACGTCGTGGCCGGCAAGGGCACGCCGCAGGAAGCTCTGGATGGCCTGCTGAAGGACTGGGCCGAGATCTTCAAGGAAGACGGCAAGCTGAAGTGATGGCTTGATCGTCGGGTCGCAGCCGTAAGGGCTGCGGCCGCCCCCACTGAACCGAACTTCCAACGCTTGCGCCGAGCTGCTGCTCGGCCGGTCAGGCTGCCGCATGGCCACTCGCCGTCTCGCACCATGAACACCACGCTCTCCGCTCGACACGGCCTGTCGAACGCCATGCCTTCGGCCCGCCACGGCCTGTCGGACCGCTCGCTCGCATGGATCTTCGTCCTGCCGACCGTCATCCTGCTGCTGGCCTTCAACATCTTCCCGTTGTTCTGGACGATCTACCTGTCGTTCACGAACTACCGCGCCAACCGTCCGAACCTGGAGGTCAGCTGGGTCGGCCTGGCCAACTACGCCCGGGTTCTGAATGACGAGGCGGTGTGGGAGAGCATGCGGGCGACCGCGCACTTCCTGTGCTGGTCGATCACGCTGCAGATCCTCATCGGGTTCGGCCTGGCGCTGCTGCTCAACCGGCGCTTCCGCTCGCACAGCTTCTGGAGCACCGCGATCCTGCTGCCGATGATGCTGGCGCCCGCGGTCGTCGGCACGTTCTGGAAGTACTTCTTCGAGCCGCAGTACGGCATCTTCAACTACCTCGTGGGGCTGTTCGGCGGGCCCACGAACTTCACGATGCTCGGGGACGGCAATCTGTCGCCGTGGGCCATCATCCTCGTGGACACGTGGATGTGGGCACCCTACGTGATGCTCCTGCTGCTGGCGGGGCTGCGCTCCATCCCGCCCTACCTGTACGAAGCCGCCGAGATCGATCGCGCCTCGGAGTGGACGACGTTCTGGCGCGTGACGCTGCCGATGGTGATGCCGTTCATCGTCCTGGCCGTGCTGTTCCGCGCCATCGAGAACTTCAAGATGTTCGACCTCGTGGACCAGCTGACCAACGGCGGTCCGGGGTCGATCACCGAGCTGGCCTCGATCACCTTGAAGCGCGAAGCGTTCGAGAAGTGGCGCACCGGCTACAGCTCTGCCCTGGCCATCATCCTCTTCGTGTCGATCTACGGCATGTCGATGGTGGCCGTCCGATTCCTAGACCGAGTGAAGCAGCGATGAACACCACCGTCCGCCATCCGCTCGAACCCGGCGTGGCCTCCAAATGGTTCGCGGCCGTGACCGTCATCGGCTACGCCATCGTGTCGCTGATCCCGCTGGTCTGGATCGTCATGACCAGCCTGCGCACGCCGGAAGACGCCATCGCCTACCCGCCCAAGGTGGTGGCCGAGGCCTCGGCCATCGGCTACGTCAACCTGTTCACGATGCGCTCGCGCGTCGGCACCGAGGAGCTGGCGAAGCTGCCGCCGCCGAGCACGTGGTACGAGAAGCTCGTGCGCGAGCAGCAGATGATCCTGGCGGGGCCGTCGCGCTTCATCGACCGCTACACCAACTCGCTCATCATCGGCTTCGGCTCGACCCTGCTGTCAGTCGTGCTGGGCACGCTCGCCGCCTACGCCTTCTCGCGCTTCCGGGTGCCGGCGAAGGACGACTGGCTGTTCTTCATCCTGTCGACACGGATGATGCCGCCGATCGCCGTGGCGATCCCGATCTACCTGATGTTCCGCGCCGTCGACATGTCGGACACGCACCTCGGGCTGATGCTCCTGTACACCGTGGTGAACCTGTCGCTGTCGGTGTGGCTGCTCAAGGGCTTCATGGATGAGATTCCCCGCGAGTACGAAGAGGCGGCGATGGTGGACGGCTACACGCGGCTGCAGGCCTTCATCAAGGTCGTGCTGCCGCAGGCCAGCACCGGCATTGCGACCACCGCCATCTTCTGCCTCATCTTCGCCTGGAACGAGTACGCCTTCGCACTGCTGCTGACCAGCGGCAAGGCGCAGACCTCGCCGCCGTTCATCCCGACCATCATCGGCGAGGGCGGACTGGACTGGCCCGCGATGGCCGCCGGCACGACCCTGTTCCTGCTGCCGGTCCTCTTCTTCACCGTCCTGCTGCGCAAGCACCTGCTGCGCGGCGTGACCTTCGGCGCGGTGCGCAAATGAACCCATCCAAGAACGCCAGGCCGTGGTGGCAGCGCGGCGCCCTCTGGGAGCGTGCCAGCGCGAGCCTGCTCGGCATCGGCCTCGTGATGCTGATGCAACCCTGGTCGCTGACCTTGTTCTCCTACTCCTTCACCGTCGTGCTGGTTGGCGTGGTGCTGTTCTCCATCGCCGTCAAGCTGCCGCAGGACTGATCGTGGCTGAAATACAGATCAAGAACCTACACAAGCGCTTCGCGGATTTCACCGCGGTGCGCGACTCGTCGCTCGTGCTCGAGGACGGCAAGTTCATCGTGCTGCTCGGCCCCTCGGGCTGCGGCAAGACGACCACCTTGCGCATGATCGCCGGGCTGGAATACCCGACCTCGGGCCAGATCCTGCTCGGCGGCGAGGACGTGACCTACCGACGGCCGCGCGAGCGCGACATCGCGATGGTGTTCCAGCTGTTCGCGCTGTACCCGCACATGGGCGTGCGCGCGAATCTCGAGTTCCCGCTGCGCAACGAAGGCCTGAAGCGCAGCGAGATCGACCGCCGCATCCAGGAGGTGGCCAGCATCCTGCGCATCGAGCACCTGCTCGGCCAGCGCGTCGGCGGCCTGGCGGGCGGTGATCGTCAGCGCGTGGCACTCGGTCGCGCCATCGTGCGCGAGCCCCAGGCCTTCCTGATGGACGAACCGCTGGGCACGCTCGATGCCGAGTTCCGCGAAGCGATGTGCGTCGAGCTGCGCAAGCTGCACGACCGGCTGGCGACGACCACCGTGTTCGTGACCCACGACCAGAACGAAGCGATGGCGCTGGCGGATTACATCGTCGTGATGAACAAGGGCGAGATCCTGCAGGCCGACGACACCGAGGGCATCTACAACGTCCCGAGCTGCATGTTCGTCGCCAGTTTCATCGGGCGGCCGGCGATGAACCTGCTGCCTTTGAGCGCAGGCGTGTCCGCCGGCGACACCACCGTGAGATTCGACAGCGGAGCCATCGCCATCCCCGCGATGCACGCCGGCGCCGAGCGCGCCGTGCTGGGCGTGCGTCCTGAACACATCGACCTGCTGCCCGCGGGGCAGGGCGTGCCGGCGCGCATCAACTACTGCGAGTACTTCGGCTCGCACTGGGTGGCAGACCTCGAGTCTCCGCTGGGCAGCTTGAAGGCCATCGCGACGCAGGATGTGCGTCCGGCGCAGGGCGAAGCCGTCGGCCTGCGCCTGCACACCGAGCGGCTCGTGCTGTTCGACTCCACAACCGAGTTGCTGCTGGCCAGCGATTCCACCGTGCAACACCGTTCGGGAATGCGTCATGGCTAGTGTCTCGATCAACCAGGTCACCAAGACCTTCGGCTCAACCAAGGCCGTGGACCGCATGGCGCTCGACGTCGTCGATGGCGAGTTCTTCGTGATGCTGGGCCCCAGCGGCGCCGGCAAGACGACGACGCTGCGCCTGATCGCGGGGCTCGAGCAACCCGACAGCGGCAGCGTGCGATTGGCCGGCGAGGACGTCACCGCGGTGCCGCCGTCGCACCGCGATTGCGCGTTCGTGTTCCAGCAGTACTCGCTGTATCCGCACCTCACGGTGTACGACAACATCGCCTTCCCGTTGCGCTCGCCCTTGAGACGGCACAAGCCCGCGGACATCGCCGCCCGGGTGCAGGAAGTGGCGAAGCTGCTGCACATCGAGTCCAAGCTGCAACGCAAGGCCACCGCACTGTCCGGCGGCGAGATGCAGCGTGTGGCGATCGGGCGAGCGCTGGTGCGCCGGCCCAGGGTGTTCCTGATGGACGAGCCCTTGTCCTCGCTCGACGCCAAGCTGCGCGAAGAGTTGCGCGTCGAGCTCAGGCGCATCCAGCGCAGCACCGGCGCGACCGTGCTGTACGTCACCCACGACCAGGTCGAGGCGACGACGATGGCCGACCGCATCGCGATCCTGGAGGACGGGCGTATCCGCCAGGTCGGGACGCCCCAGGAGATCTATCGCGAGCCCAACTGCCTGGCCGTGGCGCAGCGCCTGGGCGCACCGGCCATCAACGTGCTGCCGGCCGCCTGGTTCGGCGGCAGCACGCACCCGCGGGCCCGGCACGTCGCGATCCGCCCCGAGGACGTGGCGGTCAGCCTCGAGGGCGGCGACGGATCGTTCAGCGTGGTCGAGTGCTCGCTCGTCAAGCACCTGATCGTGGCAGAGCGCGATGGCGTCGATATTCGCGCCCGCTTCACCGCCGACCATCCGGTGCCGACGGGCAGCCGCGTGACGCTGACGTTCCCGCCGTCGCGCCGCCTGTTCTTCGATGAAGCCGGCAACCGCCTCGACCCCGCCCGATCGACACGACCTGAATCTCCGACCCCATCTGCAAGGGAAACATGCCATGAATAGCTCACTCATCGTCGACTGCCTGCGTGCCGTTCACGCCTCGGTCGTCGCGAACGAGGCCGACATCGAATCGCTCGATCGCGCCATCGGCGACGGCGATCACTACCTCAACGTCAAGCGCGGATGCGACGTGCTGGTCGCGATGCAGCCGGACCTCGTGAGCCAGCCGCCCAGCGCCGCGCTCAATGCGATCGGCATGAAGCTGCTGTCCACGATAGGCGGCGCCTCCGGTCCGTTGATCGCGAGCTTCTTCATCGCGATGGGCAAGTCGCTGAAGGACAAGGACAAGCCCGGCCGCGGCGACTTCGCGCAGGCCTTCGCCGCCGGCGTGGAGGCGATCAAGCAGCGCGGCAAGGCTGACGTCGGCGAGAAGACGATGCTGGACGTGCTCATTCCGGTCTCGCGCCTGCTGACCAAGCTCAACGAGGACGGTGTCGCACTGCCCGAGATGTGCGAGCAGCTCAACGCCGAGGCGACGAGAAACATGCTCGCCACGCGCGACATGATCGCCACGAAGGGGCGTGCCTATTCGCTGGGCGAACGTGCGCTGGGCCACATCGACCCCGGCTGCAAGAGCTGCGAAGTCGCCATCGCGGCAGTCTGTGCCGAAGTCTTGAAGTCCTGAGCGCCGAAGGAGACCATCATGAAGAAGTTCATCAACGATCCCGACACCTTGCTGCGCGAGGCGCTCGACGGCATGACGCTGGCGCATCCCGAGCTGCTCGTCGCCCACTACGAGCCGACGTTCGTTCGGCGCGCGCAGCGCGCGAGCGGCCAGAAGGTCGCGCTGCTGTCCGGCGGGGGCTCGGGTCACGAGCCCTTGCACGTCGGCTTCATCGGCCAGGGGATGCTCGATGCCGCCTGCCCCGGCCAGGTGTTCACGTCCCCCACGCCCGACCAGATGCTGGCGGCGGCGCAGGAGGTGACCACAGGTGCGGGTGTGTTGTTCATCGTG
Organism: Burkholderiaceae bacterium; assembly: GCA_035280545.1. Lineage (GTDB taxonomy): Bacteria > Pseudomonadota > Gammaproteobacteria > Burkholderiales > Burkholderiaceae_C > DATCSE01. The sequence goes on from DATEFR010000336.1 coordinate 6,236, forward strand.
AAGAACTACGCCGGCGACTCGATGAACTTCCAGATCGCGAGCGAAATGCTCGACATCGAGAACGCGACGGTGCTGGTCAACGACGACGTGGCCGTCCAGAACTCGACGCACACGACCGGCCGCCGCGGCGTTGCCGGCACCGTGATCGTCGAGAAGATGGTGGGCGCGACCGCGGAGCAGGGCGCGAGCCTGGCCGAGTGCAAGGCGGTCGGCGACCGTGTCAACAAGGCCACCGCGTCGATGGGTGTCGCGTTCACCAGCTGCACGGTCCCGGCCGCCGGGCGCGCGACCTTTCAGATCGGCGACGACGAGATGGAGGTCGGTGTCGGCATCCACGGCGAACCGGGCCGCCGGCGCGAGAAGGTTCAGCGTGCCGACGTGATCGTCGACGAGTTGCTGTCGGCAATCCTTCGCGATCTGGAGCCCGCGGCGGGCAGCGAAGTGCTGCTGCACGTCAACGGCTTCGGCGGCACGCCGCTGATGGAGCTCTATCTGCTGCACAACAGCGCCGACAGGCAGTTGAAGTCGCTGGGTCTGAAGCGCGTTCGCTCGCTGGTCGGCAACTACACCACCTCGCTCGAAATGGCGGGTGCCTCGCTCACGGTCACCGTGCTCGATGCCGAGTCGAAGGCGCTGTGGGATGCGCCGGTGCACACGGCCGCGCTGCGCTGGTGACACCGGCGTCGTCGCTCAGCCAATGGGACAGCCGGTACTCGCAAGTCTTCAAAACCACGTACGACGCCACGCTGGCGTAACCCGTGAAGATCAGCTCGACGAGCTGCCGCAGCGCACCGTCCATGACGGCCTGCCAACCGTGCTCGCCCAGCAGCTGAAGGTTCGCCGTCAGCAGGCGCACCAGGTTGATCGAGCTCGCGCCGAACGCGAAGAAGGCGAGCCCGAGAACCAGGAAGGTCACCCACAGCCGACCCAGCACGATTCGTTGAAAGAAAGTCCTCGCTCGCATGGCAGCTCCCCGTGGCGCAAGCCCGTTGGTCGCCGGCGATGGTGCGTGCCTTACGCCTGCGAGCGGGCCTGTATCGAGTCGTTGTTTCGCCCGGAGCGCAGGCGTACGATGGGGCTTCGCCCGTCGCACGGGGGTTCGATGGGTGCCACCGCGCACGTCGCGCACCAGACCACCGGAGGCTCACATGGCCTATCACCTCGAAGGGCGCCTGCTCGAAGTCTGCAACTGCCGGGTGCTGTGCCCGTGCTGGATCGGCGAGGACCCTGACAACGGCACCTGCGACACCATCGTCGCCTGGCGCGTCGACAAGGGCACGGTCGACGGGGTGGACGTGGGCGGCAACACGATCGCCGCGGTGGCGCACGTGCCGGGCAACATCCTCGAAGGCAACTGGACCGCGGCGATCTACGTCGACGACAAGTCCTCCAAGGCGCAGGAAGACGCGCTGCTGAAGGTCTACACCGGCCAGGCGGGCGGCCCGATCGCCGACCTGGCCAAGCTGATCGGCACGGTCGTGTCGGTCGAGCGTGCGCCCATCCGCTTCGACGTCAACGGCGGCAAGGGGACGCTGGCCATCGGCACCGACTACTACGCCGAGCTCGATCCGTACCTCGGCGCCACCGGAGGCCAGACCACGCTGTCCGACACCGTGTTCTCGACGGTGCCCGGTGCGCCGGTGTTCGTCGGCAAGGCGCCCACCTATCGATCGAAGAACGCCAAGATCGGCATCGACGTCGACATCAAGAACCACAACGCGCTGCAGAGCACCTTCGTGTTCGACGCGTGAACGCCGCGGATCGCGCGCGCCATCGCCGCGTCTTTGCGCCG
>DATEFR010000337.1:0-4901 GCA_035280545.1 Burkholderiaceae bacterium
CGAGCGTTGTCGCGCCCAGCGGTTCGTCGAACAGCAGCCAGGCCATCGCCGCGGTGCACGGCGGCACCAGGTACAGCAGGCTCGTGACCTCGGTCGCGGCACCGCGCTGGATCAGCATGTACAGCAGCGAGCTGCCGCCCAACGTCAGCGCGAGCACCGACCAGGCCAGCGCGCCGAGCAGGTGCGGATGCCAGGCCAACGGCTCGGCCTCGAACAGCGCGACGGGCAGGCTCGCGACGAGGGCCGCACACAGCTGCACGAAACTCGCGGTGCGCACGTCGCATGGGCCGACGAAGCGCTTCTGGTACAGCGTGCCGGCCGTGATGCAGACGAGCGCGAAGACCGCGAGCGCGAGGTTCGTCGCATGGATTTCGCCGCCGCCGAGCTTGTGCCAGACGACCAGCGTCAACCCGCCCAGGCCCAGCGCGAGCCCCAGCCATTGGCGCGACGACACCTGCGATGCGGGAGCATCGCCTTCGCGGCCGCCGCGTGCCACGAGCGTCATCCACAGCGCGGTCAGCACGGGCTGCAGCCCGACCAGCAGCGCGATCGTGCCGGCGCCCAGCCCGAGCTTCACCGCGCCCCACACCCCGCCCAGATAGCCGGCATGGATCAGCGCGCCGACGACGGCGAGGTGCAGCCATTGCGCAGCGTTGGCAGGCCAGCGCGGCCGGCTCAGCGCGATCCAGATGCCGAAGCAGACGATGGACAGCGCGTAGCGCAGCGCCAGGAACTTCAGCGGCGGCGCATGCGGCATGCCGTAGCGCGCGACGATGAAGCCGGTGCTCCAGATCAGCACGAAGACCCACGGCATCGCGCGGACCAGCGAGCGCGACGAGTCGGAAACGGCCGCGCCCGCCGCCACGGCATGGTTGGGCACGCTCACGGCTACTTCGCTTTCGCGCGGATTTCGGGCAGCGCCTTCTGCAGGTAGTACACCATCGACCAGATGGTCAGCACCGCGGACACCCAGATCAGCACCGTGCCCCAGCGCTGCGTGTCGACGAAGCCGAACAGACTCCCGTGGAACAGCAGGAACGGGATCGCGATCATCTGCGTCATCGTCTTGATCTTGCCCAGCATGTGCACCGCGACGCTGCGCGACGCGCCGATCTGCGCCATCCACTCGCGCAGCGCCGAGATCGCGATCTCGCGGCCGATGATGATCAGCGCGATCAGGCTCTGCACCCGCTCGAGCTCGACCAGCACGAGCAACGCGGCGCAGACCAGGAACTTGTCGGCCACCGGGTCGAGGAACGCGCCGAACGACGAGGTCATGTTCAGCTTGCGCGCGAGGTAGCCGTCGGCCCAGTCGGTCAGTGCGAACACGACGAACAACACGGTCGCCGCGACGTTGCGCTCGACGCCGCTCAGCGGCAGATGGAACACGCCGACGATCAGCGGAATCGCGACGATGCGCGCCCAGGTCAGCAGCGTGGGGAGGTTGAAAAACATGGGCGCATTGTGCCGCCCTTGCGAAGAACGGTCTGCGATGCGCTCAATCCAGCGTGCGCGGCTTGAACTTCCTGTCGTCGTCGAACAGGAACGTCTCGGTGAACCGCCACGGCTTGGGCAGGCGCGAGACATCGCCGAACGGCGCCGCGTTGCGCACCGCATCGATCGCAATCTGCGTCGTCTCCCTCGCCTGGCGCGGATGGCGCATCACGTCGATCTTGCGGATGCTCCCGTCGGCATGCAGCTCGACTTCGAGCACCGGAATCGCGAGCAGCGGATCCGGCGGCGTGCCGGTGTAGGTGATGCCCGGGTTCGCGGCGACCAAGCGCTTGGCGGCCTGGCGGCGCACCTCGTCCCAGCTGCGGACCGGCGATGGCGGCGGCAGCTTGACGGCCTGCGCGGTGCTGCCCGTGCGGCCCGGCGCGATCGGCGTCGATGACGAGGTGGACGGCGCCGTGCGGCTGCTGGCTGCCGGCGGGGCGCCCGACTCCGACACCGGGGTCGGAGTCGAGCAACCGGCGATCAGGCCCAGCCACACCAGGCCGAGCCGCCTGCGCCACGGCGCAGCCGCTGCGGTCCGCAGCACACCCGGGTTCTCGTTGTCGTCAATGCAAAGCACGGTAAATCTCCTCCGCGAGCTCCCTGGAAATGCCGTCGACGCTCGACAGGTCCTCGACGCTCGCGTGACCCACGCCGCGCACCCCGCCGAATCGTTGCAGCAGCTTCGCACGTTTCTTGGGTCCGACCCCGGCGATGTCTTCGAGTTTGCTACCGCCTGTGCGAACACTTGCACGCCTGGCGCGCATTCCGGTGATCGCGAAGCGGTGCGCCTCGTCGCGAATCTGCGCCACCAGCATCAGCGCGGCCGAATCGCGGCCGAGATAAACCTTGGGACGGCCATCTGCGAAGACCAGCTCTTCCAGACCGACCTTCCGGCCCTCGCCCTTTTCCACGCCGACGATCTTCGAGAGTTCGATGCCGAGCTCGTCGAACACTTCGTGTGCCATCGCGACCTGGCCGCGCCCGCCATCGACCAGCACCAGGTCCGGCAGCCGCGCATTGCCTGCGGCCGCCGCCTCGGCCATCTTCGAATAGCGCCGCGTCAGCACCTGGCGCATCGCGGCGTAGTCGTCGCCGCCCGTGATGCCCTCGATGTTGTAGCGGCGGTATTGCGCGCTTTGCATTTTGTGACCCTCGAAAACAACACACGAGGCCTGCGTCGCTTCGCCGGCCGTATGGCTGATGTCGAAGCATTCGATGCGCAGCGTGTCGAGGTTCTCGATCTGCAAATCCAGCGCGTCGGCCAACGAGCGCGTGCGCGCCTGCTGCGAGCCCTCTTCCGCGAGCAGCTGCGCGAGCTTGATCTCGGCGCCCTTGATGCACATGTCCAGCCATGCGCGCCGCGGCTCGCGCGGCTGATGCTGCGCGGTGACCTTGACGCCGCTTTGCAGCGAGAGCGCCTCGATCAGCGCCTTGTCGACCACGTGGCTGAGCACCAGCAGCGGCGGAACGCCGCCCGGTTCATCGGCGAGGTAGTGCTGTGCGATGAAGGCCTCGAGCACACGGACCTCCGGCGATGCCGCGGCGGCCGCATCGTCGTCTTCAGCCAGATCGACGCCGTCGTCGACGTGCTTCGGGAAGTACGGCCGGTCGCCCAGATGCCGCCCGCCGCGCACCATCGCGAGGTTCACGCAGGCTCGGCCGCCTTCGACCTTGACCGCCAGGATGTCGGCGTCCTTGGTCGTCACGCCGGTGTTGTCCTCGACCGCCTGCTGGTGCAGCACGCGCGACAGCGCGCCGATCTGGTTGCGGATCTCGGCCGCCTGCTCGTACTGCAGCGCTTCGGCACGCGCCATCATCTGCGTCTGCAGGGCATCCATCAGCTCCTGCTGCTCGCCCTGCAGAAAGCGCTCGGCGTTGGCGACGTCGCGCGCATAGTCCTCCGGTGCGATGTAGCCGACGCACGGCCCGGAGCAGCGCTTGATCTGGTACAGCAGGCACGGTCGCGTGCGATTCGCGAACACGGTGTCCTCGCAGGTGCGCAGCTTGAACACCTTCTGCAGCACCTGGATCGATTCCTTGACCGCCCAAGCACTGGGGAACGGGCCGAAGTAGCGGTGCTTCTGGTCGACCGAGCCGCGGTAGTAGGCCACGCGCGGGAAGCGGCCGGCGGCCGGGACGTCGCTGCCGGCGGCGCGCGCAGCGCCGGTGATCTTGAGGTACGGGTAGCTCTTGTCGTCGCGGAACAGGATGTTGTAGCGCGGCGCCAGCGTCTTGATCAGGTTGTTCTCGAGCAGCAGCGCCTCGGCCTCGGAGCGCACGACCGTCGTCTGCATGCGCACGATCTTGCCGACCATGTGGCCGATGCGCGTGCCGCCGTGGTTCTTGTGGAAGTAGCTCGAGACGCGCTTCTTCAGGTCGCGCGCCTTGCCGACGTAGAGCACCGCGTCGCTCGCGTCGAAATAGCGGTAGACGCCCGGCAGGCCCGGCAGCGCAGCGACCTCGGCCAGCAGCCGCTCCCAGACGGCATCGGTCTGCGCAGCGGGGGCGGGAGTTTGCGCGTAGTCGGCCGGTGCTGGATCGCTGTCGTTCATCGAACACGATTGTGCCGCGAGCGCTTCTCGATAATCGCCGCATGGGTTGGGTCTGGGATCTGTTCTGCCGGGTGATCGACAACCACGGCGACCTCGGCGTCTGCTGGCGTCTCGCCGCCGACCTGGCCGGACGCGGCGAGTCGGTCCGGCTTTGGGTCGACGATGCGGCCGCGCTGGCCTGGATGGCGCCGCATGGGCACGCAGGCGTCGAGGTGGTCGCGTGGCAGGAGCCGCTGGCCGAGCGCGCGCCCGGCGATGTCGTGATCGAGGCGTTCGGCTGCGAGTTGCCCGAGGCGCATCTGCGCCGGATGGCGCAGCGCGCCGTGCCGCCCGTGTGGATCAACCTCGAGTACCTGAGCGCCGAGGGTTACGTCGAACGCAGTCATGGGCTGCCGTCGCCGCAGAGCAGCGGGCCAGCGGCCGGATTGCGCAAGTGGTTCTTCTATCCGGGCTTCACGGCGCGCACCGGTGGGCTGTTGCGCGAGCCCGGGCTGATGGCGCGACGACAGGCATTCGATCGCGACGCCTGGCGGGTCGAGCGCGGCTGGGCGCCGCGGCCGGGCGAACGCGTGATCAGCCTGTTCTGCTATGAACAGCCGGCGCTCGCGACATGGCTGCAGCGGTTCGCGCAGCAGCCCACACTGCTGCTGGCCACCGCCGGGCACGCCGCGCGGCAGGTCGAGGCAGCGCTCGGCCCTTCGCTGGCCATGGGAGCGCTGCGCGCGCGCATCGTCGAGCCGCTGCCGCAGCTTGAATACGACCATCTGCTGTGGGCCAGCGATCTGAACATCGTGCGCGGCGAAGATTCGTTCGTGCGGGCGCAGTGGGCTGGCGTGCCGTTTGTCTGGCACA
>DATEFR010000338.1:0-2906 GCA_035280545.1 Burkholderiaceae bacterium
GCGAGTTCAGGGTATTCGAAGGGCTTGACCAGGTAGTCGTCGGCGCCCGCTTCGAGGCCCACGACTGTTGATTTCCATCCAGAAGTGATCCACTGACCCCGCTGATTTCCATCTAAAACTGACCCACGCAAGAACCCTAACCTGCTGCTTTGAGTGGCAGGGAGCAGTAGGAGTGATTGACGTGGCGACACTGAGTGTCATCCGGCGGTGGGCACTGCGCGAGCAGCTGTCCATCCGCGAGATAGCCCGACGCACCGGCCTGTCTCGCAACACCATCAAGAAGTACCTTCGTGCCGAGGCGGTCGAGCCCCGGTACGCCAAGCGCATCAGCCCGAGCAAGCTCGATCCGTTCGCCGAGAAGCTCTCGGGCTGGCTCAAGAGCGAGGCGAGCAAGTCGCGCAAGCAGCGCCGAACGCTGAAGCAGATGCACGCCGAGCTCGTCGTGCTCGGCTTCGAAGGCTCCTACAACCGCGTGGCTGCGTTCGCACGGGCGTGGACCGCACGCCGCCATGAAGCCGAACAGACCACCGGGCGCGGCACCTTCGTCCCGCTCGCGTTCAGCGCCGGCGAGGCCTTCCAGTTCGACTGGAGCGAGGACTGGGCCGTCATCGCCGGCGAGCGCACCAAGCTGCAGGTCGCGCACTTCAAGCTCAGCCACAGCCGGGCCTTCGTGCTGCGGGCCTACCCGCTGCAAACCCACGAGATGCTGTTCGACGCGCACAACCACGCCTTCGAGGTGCTGGGCGGCGTGCCGAGGCGCGGCATCTACGACAACATGAAGACCGCCGTCGACAAGGTGCGCAGCGGCAAGGAACGCGACATCAACGCGCGCTTCCAGGCGATGGTCAGCCACTACCTCTTCGAGGCCGAGTTCTGCAACCCGGCCTCCGGTTGGGAGAAGGGCCAGGTCGAGAAGAACGTGCGCGACGCGCGGCATCGGCTGTGGCAGCCCACGCCGGCGTTCCCGAGCCTGGAGGCCCTGAACGACTGGCTCGAGCAGCGCTGCAAGGCGCTGTGGGCCGAGATCAGCCACGGCAAGCTGCCGGGCACGGTGGCCGACGTGTGGGCACAGGAGCGCAGCTTGCTGATGCGCATGCCGCGCCCCTTCGACGGCTTCGTCGAGCACACCAAGCGCGTCTCGCCGACCTGCCTGGTGCACTTCGAGCGCAACCGCTACAGCGTGCCGGCGTCCTATGCGAACCGGCCGGTGAGTCTGCGGGTGTACGCCGAGCGCCTGGTCGTCGCGGCCGAAGGTCAGATCGTGTGCGAGCACGTGCGCCTCATCGATCGCCGTCACGACACGGCCGGCCGGACCGTCTACGACTGGCGCCACTACCTGGCGGTGCTGCAGCGCAAGCCCGGGGCCCTTCGCAACGGTGCGCCGTTCACCGAACTGCCCGAGGGGTTCAAGCGGCTGCAGGCGGCCTTGCTCAGGCAGCCGGGCGGCGACCGCGAGATGGTCGAGATCCTGGCGCTGGTGCTGCACCACGATGAGCAGGCCGTGCTCACGGCGGTCGAGCTTGCACTCGAAGCCGGCGTGCCGACCAAGATGCATGTGCTCAACGTGCTGCACCGACTGCTCGACAGCAAGCCGCCCGCGTCGCCGGTGACCGCGCCGCAGGCGCTGCGCCTGGTCAACGAGCCACAGGCCAACGTGCTGCGCTACGACGCGCTACGCGGCAAGGCTCAGGCCGCGGTGCATGCGTATGCCGCCAAGGAGAGCTGCCATGCGTCATGACCCGGCGAGTGCGGCCATCGTGATCATGCTGCGCGAGCTCAAGATGCACGGCATGGCGCACGCGGTGGCGGAGCTGGCCGAGCAAGGCGCACCGGCCTTCGAGGCGGCGCAGCCGGTGCTGGCGCAGCTGCTCAAGGCGGAGACGGCCGAGCGCGAGGTGCGGTCGGTGGCCTACCAGTTGAAGCTCGCGCGCTTGCCGGTCTACCGCGACATGGCGGGCTTCGAGTTCGGCCAGAGCGAGGTGAACGAGGCGCTGGTGCGCCAGCTGCATCGCTGCGAGTTCCTGGAGGATGCGCAGAACGTGGTGCTCGTCGGCGGACCGGGCACGGGCAAGACGCATCTGGCCACAGCGCTCGGGGTGCAGGCCATCGAGCATCATCATCGGCGGGTCAGGTTCTTCTCCACGGTCGAGCTGGTCAACGCGCTCGAACTCGAGAAGGCCAGCGGCAAGGCCGGGCAGATCGCGCACCGGCTGATGTACGCCGACATGGTGATCCTCGATGAGCTGGGCTACCTGCCGTTCAGCGCCTCCGGCGGGGCGCTGCTGTTCCATCTGCTGTCCAAGCTCTACGAGCGCACCAGCGTGGTCATCACGACCAACCTGAGCTTCAGCGAGTGGGCCAGCGTGTTCGGCGATGCGAAGATGACGACGGCGCTCTTGGACCGGCTCACGCATCATTGCCACATCCTGGAGACCGGCAACGACAGCTACCGCTTCAAGAACAGCTCCGCCCAACCAACCCAGCCCAAGAAGGAGTCCAAGCCAAAGAAGATATCCACAACCTAGACCCTCAACCAGTTCAAAGAGGGTGGGTCAATATTGGATGGAAAAGCCGGGTCAGGATTGCGTGGAACTCAACAGCCAGTGCGCTCGCGGGTCGACGATGCATTCAGATCAGGCAGCGGCGGGAAGGTAACAGGGCGTAGCCGAACTCGTCATCCCTAGTTTGGAGGACATCCTGCCCTGATCGCTCATCGAAGACAGCCACCCGGCGTCGGTGAGGTGAATGGAATGCATGGCGAGCAACGCCTTGTCGTGTGCCGCCCATCGCAATTTGCTCGCATGCTTCTCGTTGAGCGCAAGCGCCGATGCAACCTGCGGTGTACGCAATCTGAATCGGACTCAAGGATGACCCGGGCGCGCTCCTCATGGATCGCGTCGATGTTG
>DATEFR010000339.1:0-2005 GCA_035280545.1 Burkholderiaceae bacterium
AGCGCATCGCGCACGCACGACAGCAGCAGGTCGCTCTCGACCGGCTTCTCGAGGAAATCGAACGCACCGGCCTTCAACGCCTTCACGGTGCTCGCGACGCTGCCCTTGCCGGTCAGGAAGATCAGCGGCATGTCGATGCCGCGCTCGCGCAGCGCCTGCTGGATATCCAGCCCGCTCTCCCCGGGCAGATCCAGGTCCAGCACGATGCAGCCGCCCTGCCGCGGCTCGAACGCGGCGAACAGCGCGGCCCCATCGGCACAAGCCGTGACCGGCAGCTCCAAGGTGCCCAGCAAACGGCCGAACGCGCGGCGCACGGCCACGTCGTCGTCGACGAGGAAGATGCGCGGCGTCACCTCGCGACCTCCGACGACGCCGCACCGGCCCCGAGGATCGGCAGCGTGCAATGAAAGATGCCCCCATGCGGACTGGCCTCGGCCCACAGCCGCCCGCGGTGGGCTTCGACCACCGTGCGCGCCATCCGCAACCCGAGGCCCAGGCCATGGGCTCTGGTCGTGTAGAACGGCTTGAAGATCCGTTCCACTTGATCCGGCGCGATCCCGGACCCGTTGTCCAGCACGCTGACCCGGACCGTCGCGCCATCGTCCAGCGGCCGGACGACGATGCGCACGACGCCGCCGCCGCTGTCGCCGGCGCGCTGCGCCGCCGACTCGATCGCGTTGCGGATCAGGTTGACCAGCGCATGTTCCAGGCGCACCGCCTCGGCCAGCACGGGCACCTCGGCGCGCGCGAGCTCGCATTCGAGCACCACGCCGCCGACCTGCGCATCGTCATGCAGCAGTCCGCAGGCCGAGCGTGCCAGCGCGTTCAGCCCGCACTCGCGCGCCGGCTCGCTCTCGCCCTTGGCCGCGAAGCGGCGCAGTTCGAGCAGCGTGTGCGCCGCGCGCCGGGCCTGCAGGGCGATCTCTTCGAACTCGACCACCGAGTCGTCGTTCTTCGCCGCGTCGCCGGCACGCGCATGGCGCTGCACCGCGACGTCGGCAAAGGCCACCATCGCCGCCAACGGCTGGCTCAGCTCGTGCCCGAACGCGGCCGCGAGCTCGTGGGCCAGATGCAATCGGTGGCGGTGCGCGGTGTCGGCCCGGTGCTGCCGCGCTTCGTCTTCGATGCGGCGCTGCTCGGTCACGTCGACACCGACGAGAAGCAGGTGGTCCGGCTGCCCCTCGGCTTCGGGCATGCGGCTGCCGCGCCAGTCGATCCGGCGCGTCACCCGACGCGGCACGACCGCATCGGGTCGCAGCACCTGCTCCCAGACCGTGCGGTCGCGACCTTGCGCGACGCCGGCGAACCATGCGGCGTAAGCGGCGTGCTGCGCATCGCCGACGGCAGCGGCTGCCGGATGCGTCGGGAACGGCTGGCCCACGACAGCGTCCTCGGACACGCCCGCGAAATCGCAGTACGCGCGATTGCCGCGAACGACACGGCTTTCGAGATCGAGCACCACGACCAGCAGCCCACTGGATCCGAGCACCGCGTCGGCCATGCGGCCATCGTCGAACGTGTCGGTGCGCGATGTCCGCGCGGGTCTTGGCGAACCCGTCTCGGCGGCAGTCGCCGGTTCGATTTCATCGACACGATCGCGCCTCGTGCGGACCGCATGAACTTGCGCCGCACGAACGGGGATCGCGCGATCCGGCAGCGCCGCATCGTCGCGCGACGAGCCACGCTTCGTCATCGAAAGCTCCCTGGCGATTATTTTCTGCCTGCGCGAATGGTACGCGCGGCCTATCGCTTTGACGAGAAAACGCCTGTCGGCTTTGGAGCTTCTGTGCGGATGGGACCGAGACGCGTTGCGATGGCTCGCAGCGCGTCCGCTCGCCTTCGTTCGTTCGCGGGCCGGGTGCTCAGTTGCCCTTCGCAGCGGCCGGCTCGCTCCAGCCGCCGCCCAGCACCTTGTACAGCGTGATCAGGTTCTGGGTTTGCTGCGCCTGCACCTGCACGGTCGCCTGCTGCGCGCTGAACAGGCTGCGCTGGGCATCCAGCACGT